>CANQQN010000243.1 GCA_947625995.1 uncultured Lachnospiraceae bacterium | reverse complement strand
AGGGCGGACAGAAGGGGGAAGAGACTGCGAGCGGCCCCATACCCCGGATGTACGCGGAGCATGATATCCCTTCGGAAAATCTGAACAGTGGATCGATGCCGGAAAATGATCCGCAGAATAACGGAGAAGACACGGATGAAAGTAAAGGATTTTGATTTTGATCTTCCTAAGGAGCTGATCGCGCAGACGCCCCTGAAGGAACGGACAGACAGCAGACTTTTGGTGATGGACCGGCGTACCGGTGAGATCCAACATCGAATCTTCAGGAATATCGGGGAGTATCTGAAGCCCGGCGACTGTCTGGTGATCAACAATACGAAGGTGATCCCTGCCCGTCTGTTCGGCGTTCGTGAGGAGACAGGCGCGCAGATTGAGGTACTTTTGTTAAAGCGCATGGAAAACGACCTGTGGGAAACATTGGTCAGGCCGGGGAAAAAAGCAAAGCCGGGTACAAAAATCCTCTTTGGGGACGGTCTCCTTACAGGTACGGTGACCGACGTTGTGGAGGAAGGCAACCGCCTCATCAAGTTTGCATATGACGGGATCTTTGAGGAGATCCTTGACCGGCTGGGACAGATGCCCCTGCCGCCCTATATCACGGAAAAGCTGGAGGATCAGACCCGTTACCAGACCGTATACGCGAAATACGACGGTTCCGCCGCAGCGCCTACGGCGGGGCTCCATTTTACCAAAAAGCTTTTGAAGGAAATAGAAGATATGGGCGTATCCGTCGCCAGTGTGACCCTTCATGTAGGTCTTGGCACCTTCCGGCCTGTCAAGGTGGAGGAAGTGACGGATCACCATATGCACAGTGAGTTTTACCGGATCGAGAAGGAAGAAGCCGCAAAGATCCGCCGCGCGAAAGAAAAAGGCGGTCGTGTGATCGCGGTGGGAACCACCAGCTGCCGCACGCTGGAATCGGTGGCGGGCAGCAAAGGAGAGATCTGCGCCTGCAGCGGATGGACAGATATCTTTATTTATCCGGGATACCGGTTCCAATGTATCGACGGGCTGATCACCAATTTTCATCTGCCTCAGTCCACCCTTCTGATGCTGGTGTCCGCCTTTGCGGGCAGAGAACACATTCTCCATGCCTATGAGGAGGCCATCAGGGAGAGATACCGGTTTTTCAGTTTCGGAGACGCGATGCTGCTGCTGTAAGGCTGCTGCGTGAAGCCATACGCAGGCGTCTGCGGACGAAACAAAACCGAAGATTAAAAAACAAACGGCGGGTAACTGAAACCGTCAGATAAAATATTATGCACAGCCGCGAAAAATGCCTTGTAAATTGCGGCTGTGTATTTTATAATGTATGGGAAATTTGATGCAGAAGGGAGGATTCCCGAAACTGTTTCAGATAAATAAATAAAAGGGATTTTAGGGTACTGCCTAAAAACAGGTAAAAACATGAAGAGAAATGACATTCATAAGGTACTGATCATCGGTTCCGGCCCCATTATCATCGGACAGGCATGCGAATTTGATTACTCCGGCACCCAAGCCTGCAAGGCGTTAAAAAAGCTGGGCTATCAGATCGTACTCGTCAATTCCAACCCGGCCACGATCATGACAGATCCGGGGACGGCGGACATCACTTACATCGAGCCGCTGAATCTGGAACGGCTGACGCAGATCATTGAGAAAGAGCGCCCGGACGCGCTGCTGCCGAATCTGGGCGGACAGTCCGGTCTGAATCTCTGCGCGGAGCTTTCCGCGGCAGGCGTTCTGGAAAAATACAATGTCAAAGTGATTGGTGTGCAGGTAGATGCCATTGAGCGGGGCGAAGACCGCATTGAGTTTAAGAATACCATGAACAGTCTGGGCATCGAGATGGCCCGCAGTGAGGTTGCCTACTCCGTGGATGAGGCGCTTGCCATTGCCGACAGGCTGGGATATCCGGTGGTGCTGCGTCCCGCATACACCATGGGCGGCGCAGGCGGCGGCCTTGTTTATAATGTGGAGGAATTAAAGACCGTATGCGCCAGAGGACTGCAGGCCAGCCTTGTGGGACAGGTGCTGGTGGAGGAGTCTATCCTTGGCTGGGAAGAACTGGAGCTTGAAGTCGTCCGGGATGCAAAAAACAATCTGATCACCGTCTGCTTCATTGAAAATATCGATCCCATGGGCGTGCATACAGGCGATTCCTTCTGTTCCGCTCCTATGCTCACCATCTCTCAGGATGTGCAGAAGCGTCTTCAGGAACAGGCGTACAAGATCGTGGAGGCCATTCAGGTCATCGGCGGCACCAACGTGCAGTTTGCCCATGATCCGGTAACGGACCGGATCATTGTCATCGAGATCAATCCGCGCACTTCCCGTTCCTCTGCGCTGGCTTCCAAGGCTACCGGGTTCCCCATTGCGCTGATCTCTGCTATGCTGGCCAGCGGGCTGACCCTTGACGAGATTCCCTGCGGCAAGTACGGGACCCTTGACCGGTATGTTCCTGACGGGGACTATGTGGTGATCAAATTTGCCCGCTGGGCTTTTGAAAAGTTTAAGGGCGCGGAAG
>CANQQN010000242.1 GCA_947625995.1 uncultured Lachnospiraceae bacterium | reverse complement strand
ACGGATAAAAAATATCATGGCAAATAAAAACAATATTAAATTTACTTCTCTGGAAATCTGTGGTATAGTAGTAACGGATTGGCGGAGAAAAGCTCCGCCGGAATGCAATTTCAAGATGATCGCAAATATCGGCAGCGATCGCAGAAGTGCGGAGGGCGCGGAATGAGGGGCTTTCATGACATGGAGGCGTCTGATACCGGCAGCCCATAAAGGTTTAGATCAGAAAGTACCGGACTGGAGGAATAAAAATGGTAAAAGCAGTAGTAGGAGCAAACTGGGGTGATGAAGGAAAAGGCAAGATCACGGATATGCTTGGTGAAAAAGCGGACATCATCGTGCGTTTTCAGGGCGGCGCTAACGCAGGGCACACCATCGTGAACAATTACGGTAAATTCGCGCTGCACACACTGCCTTCAGGCGTGTTTTACGGCCACACCACAAGCATCATCGGAAACGGCGTGGCGCTGAACATCCCCGTGCTGTTCAACGAGGTGAAGTCCATTGTCGACAAGGGCGTGCCCATGCCGAAGATTCTGGTATCAGACAGGGCCCAGATGGTGATGTCCTACCACATTCTGCTGGATCAATACGAGGAGGAGCGTCTGGGCGGCAAGTCCTTTGGCTCTACCAAGTCCGGCATCGCGCCTTTTTATTCAGATAAATATGCAAAGATCGGCTTTCAGGTCAGCGAGCTTTACGATGAGGAAGCGCTGAAGGAAAAGGTGGAGCGTGTGATCGCTTCCAAAAACGTGCTCATGGAGCATCTGTATCACAAACCGCTTCTGAAGGCGGATGAGATCTTCGCGGAATTAATGGAATATAAAAAGATGATCACGCCCTACGTGTGCGACGTGTCCCTGTACCTTTGGAATGCTATTAAGGAAGGAAAAGAGATCCTTTTGGAGGGGCAGCTTGGTTCCCTGAAGGACCCCGATCACGGCATTTATCCCATGGTAACTTCTTCCTCCACGCTGGCGGCTTACGGGGCTATCGGCGCAGGCATTCCGCCCTATGAGATCAAGCAGGTGATCACGGTGTGCAAGGCATATTCCAGCGCGGTAGGCGCGGGAGAATTTGTCAGCGAGATCTTTGGGGATGAAGCAGAGGAGCTTCGCAGGCGCGGCGGAGACGGCGGTGAATACGGCGCTACCACGGGACGCCCCAGAAGAATGGGCTGGTTTGACTGTGTGGCTTCCAAATACGGCTGCCGCCTGCAGGGTACCACGGACGTGGCCTTTACGGTGCTTGATGTGCTTGGCTATCTGGACGAGATCCCGGTGTGTGTGGGCTATGAGATTGACGGCGAGGTAACAAAAGAATTTCCTACCACCTCTCTCTTGAAAAAGGCAAAGCCGGTATATGAAAAGCTACCCGGCTGGAAGTCTCAGAGAGCGGATATCCGGGGCATCAAAAAATATGAAGATCTTCCCGCAAACTGCAGGAATTATATCGAGTTTGTGGAAAAAGAGATCGGCTTCCCCATTACCATGGTCTCCAACGGACCGGGGAGAGAGGATATCATCTACCGCGAGTCTCCCATAAAATAACCGAATACGGATAAAAAGGGCGCGGTGGCGTCCTTTTTGCTTGTGGCGGATGGGATAAGATATGCGTTCAGTTCTTCGGAGGAATTTTCGGACAACAGGGAAAACAGTTATGGAATGCCGCTTGGCAGAGGATATTATGAAGATGAGGGACATGGATTTAGCAGAGAGGCGTTTGTCACCACGACGAATGATATTTGTGATTTCTTGGAAGCGAATCACATCATACAAGATCTGCCGGCCGGACAAGGCGGGAACGCTGAAGAAGCGGCCGGACAAAGCGGGGCTTAAAAATTGAAAGTAGAGATTTATGATACCCTTCCGGACAGCGCAAAGCAGATCCGGAAAGAGGTTTTTATGAAGGAACAGGGGTTCCATCACGAATTTGATGAGACAGATCAACAGGCCTTTCATCTGGTGATGTTTGACGAAGACGGTACGTCTGCCGGTACCTGCAGGATCTTTGCGGCGGAAGAGGCCGGCGTCTGTATTCTCGGAAGGCTGGCGGTGCGGAAAAAGTACAGGGGCAGAGACATCGGAGGAATGCTGGTTGGCGAGGCAGAAAGATTTGCGGCCGCGAAAGGCTGGAAAACGATTATTCTGCATGCACAGTGCAGGATCGAACGATTTTATGAAAAGCTTGGTTTTGCGGCATACGGTGTTGTCGATGATGACGAAGGGTGTCCGCACGTATGGATGAAAAAACAGCTTTGAATGCGACGGACAGGTGATGTTGGAAAAGGACTCGGAGGCGTCTTTTTTCTTATATCGCCTCAGTGGTTTGGAGGGCTTTCACCTGCATCGCAGGATTTTGGCATTATAAAACGAGCATTCTAATAAATATTGTTGACATTCATAAGAATGTGATGTAAAATAAGAGAGAATATAAGGAGGTGGTCAGGGTGGAAGTAACATTTCCGGGCACTGTTGTGCCGAGAAAGGGGAAAAGCGCCGGAGAATTTTTGTCAGGACTCT
>CANQQN010000241.1 GCA_947625995.1 uncultured Lachnospiraceae bacterium | reverse complement strand
AGGAACAGCATGATTTTCTGCAGCGTTCCCTGATCTGCCTGATTGCTGCGCTGCAAAATATCACGCAGCACGACTGTGGAATAGATGCCTTCCAGCGCCTGATTACTTCTCGCTTCGTCAAAATGATACTCCTTTAGAATGGGCATACCGCCAAACTGCAGATATCTTTGGAACTTTTCTTCCGACGTAACAGAAGAGCCGAATTCATAAAAAGTCAAAAACTCATTAAATGACAGTGGCAGCATACGGATTTCCACATATCTGCCGGAAAGCAGCGTAGAAAATTCTGCGGAAAGCAGGCAGGCGTTGGAACCGGTAATATAAATATCCACATCAAAATCCAAGCGAAAGGACTCGATCGCCTTTTCCCAATGCTCCACAGTCTGAAGCTCATCGAATATCAGATAGGTTTTTCCATCTTTCGGAATACGTTTGCTGACATAATCGTAGAAAGAAAGGTGATCATAAAGATTTCGATAATTCAGAGATTCCAGATTCATATGGATGATGTTGGCATCCGCCACTCTTTCCTTGTCTGTCAGGTATTTATGAAACAGATCCAGCAGAGATGATTTACCGCATCTGCGGATACCGGTGACAATCTTGACCAGATCTACATCTTTATTTTGAATAAGCTGCTTTAAATAAATAGGGCGATTGATCAGTTCTGCCATGACGCATCTCCTTTCCCTATATATTATAATTGAAAAATCAAAGAAGTCAATACTTTCTGAATTACAAGTAGAAAACTTTTCAAAAAACAAACTTTTTCGACATAAAACGACAAAAACTTTTTGTCGCTTGCTGTTTTACTGTATTAGGATTTTGACAGCTAAACAAAATGAAAACCGACGAACCCTGTTTTGGCGACAAAAAAAGATCCCCCGGAAACTATGAAAAACCGGGGGATCTTTTCATATGATCAAACGTCCACACGCGGGAGGTGAGACTATTGTGCAGATAGCCCCTTTGTCATGGCATCGGTGCAGGGATAACCAGACAACCAATAAAAACGCGTATGGTAAAACACGTTTGAACCGGATTAATGGGCAATTATCCTGTATGCATTATTGTAAAGATAAAATGCCCGAAAACATTACATAAATAATGTTATCAATTATGCCCAAGGAGTGTCGTCGTTAACATCTGCCCATCCCTTATCTTGCTGCCAGCTTACCCAATTGACGCCGTCTGTATAACCAAATGCTAAAACAACACCGTCCTTAACATATACAGTTATTCCTTTAGTTGCTTTATCTTTTAAGGGGAGGTCCGTATATCCCCCAGAAGAACCTACAGTAGTAAAAGTAGGTTTCGCCATACCGCCTGACAAGGTGCACCCAATTGTATCCCAATACTCTTTTTTGGATGTTCCGGAGTCCGGATCTTTATCGTTCAAATCAGCGTCATTTTTTGCATAACATTCCGCTTCGTATCCCTGAATTTCTACCAGATACGCCGCTGCTTCAGACTGAAACGCGGATTGTCTTGCCTGATCTATGTATCTCATTACATTAGGCACAAGCGCAGCAGCAAGGATTAAGACGATCACGATCACAACGATCAGTTCTACCAATGTAAAACCCTTGGTATTTAATTTCTCTCTTATTTTTTTCATATTAAACCTCCATATCATAAACAAACTATTGTTCCAATAGTATTAACTTGACAGCATTGATCCTCTCTACCGGAAAACGATAAAACGAAGTGATCATAATACATTATTAAGGCTTTTCGTCAACATCGTCCCAGCCGCCTGTCTGAGTCCAGTTTACAAAATGCTTTCCATTACTGTAGGAGAAAGATACAACAATGCCCTTATTACAGGTTACATATATTCCTTTTTTGTTTTCTGGCATTTCAACATTATCTCCCGCCGCAGGCGTAACAGATGTATATTTTTTCGTAGTTGCTGTAGCGTTAAATTCACCATTTGTAAAATCAGATAAAGTCATGCCAGAAGGAAGACTAGCACCAACAGGTAAATCTACATTATTCGTCCCATAGTACTCTGCTTCGAAGCCCTGAATCTCTACTAAATAAGCAGAGGCCTCCGCCTGAAACGCCGACATTCTGGCCTGTCTGATATACCGCATGACATTCGGCACCAACGCCGCCGCGAGGATCAGGATGATCACAATCACAACGATCAGTTCTACAAGCGTAAAACCCTTTTTGTTAAGTCTGTCTCTTAACTTCTTCATTTTTCTACCTCCATATTCTTTATCATTTTGAAACGCTGTCCCAAACCCCTATCGTGCACTGCACCCACTGCAATGTGGAGTTCCCTCGGCCATGCCCGGTTTCGCATGTTGTGTACACGCACACTTTTGCATGCCCATGACAGCTTCCCATGTATAATTTACCTTTAAAATTTTAATATGTCAATAAATTTTTGTTATTTAACCAAATTTTACCAAAAAAATACGGGGCAAGTTTCGTTGTGAAACTTACTCCGTAGATTTTGCCTTTTCTTGATCTTTTTCCCAATCTCTCAAAGAATATAGGGCATATAAGCC
>CANQQN010000240.1 GCA_947625995.1 uncultured Lachnospiraceae bacterium | reverse complement strand
CGCGTTTTCTAATTCCTCCATGGAAAAGCGCGCCGCCTACTGCAAGCATTTTCTGGCGGCGAAGGAGGGCATACCCGCCTTCTGCAGGATCGCCGGCTGGGAATAGCCCAGAGCCTCCATATCCTTTAAGCGGAGCAGCATCCGGAACTGCCGCGCTAACAGAGTCAGGATCCGCAGAGGCTGCTCTTTGAGAAGGAGCAGGTCGTAGTACAGGCTGACGGCTTTTTTGGTCTGCCCGGCGGAGATGGCGCTGATCATGTCAAAGATCTGATCCGGCGTTTGGACCGTACAGACGGCATTTACATCCGCCGCGGTAATGGCGTCCCGATCGAGACAGTAGGACAGCAGCTTTTGAAGCTCCTGATAGATAATCTCCATATCCAGTCCGGTCTTTGAAAAAAACAACTGCAGCGTAGAGCCGGTGATCTGTTTTTTTTCTTTTTTCAGGATGCCAAGTACCCAGCGCTGCAGGGTGGCTTCTTTCTGTCGGTCCATAGTGACTATCCGGCCCAGATCTTTGACAGCCTTGTACATCCGGCTGCGCTTATCTACTTCTTCCTCCGCAAACACAAACACAGTGGTGTCCGGCGCCTGAGGCAGGTAGTCTGCCAAAGCCCCGCCTGAATTCTTAAAGAAACCGCTGTTTTCTATGAGGATCAGACGGCGCTCCGCAAAAAAGGGCAGCGTTTCTGCCAGATCGATCAGCGCATTTACGTTGATGCCTTTTCCCTCGAAACAGGAGAGATTCATGGTGTCCCCCTCGGAAACGATGGCATGCTGCAGGCGCTGCTTGTATTGCCTGACCAGATAGGTTTCCTCCCCGCACAAAAGGTAACAGGGCTTAAATTGTCTTGATTCGATGTCTTTTTTTAACTGTTCCATATAAAAAGTATAACATGGGCGGCAGGCGTTTGTCTATGAAGGAAACCGTAAAATTTTGATCCCTGCGTCCGGCGGATTTGGCATTTTCTTTTTGAAAGTCTTGTGATACAATCATCATATGACAGGAACAGGAGACAATACAGGATTGACGGTATGGAGATAATGATGAAGAAAAAAGCGAGATCGCTGCTCTTACTTTGTGTGCTGTGGCTTTTGACGGGGTGCGGCTTATTGGCGCAGTCTCCACGGGAAGACCAAAGGGAACCTGCGGCAGAAGATCAGTTGAATATTGTGACCACAGCGTTTCCGCCCTATGATTTCGCAAGGCAGCTGGCAGGGGCGGGGGCAAAGATCACCATGCTCTTAAAGCCCGGCGGGGAAGCTCATACCTACGAGCCTACGCCACAGGATATGATCGCCATTGAAAATTGCGATATCTTTCTGTATATTGGAGGAGAATCGGAGGACTGGGTAGACCGGCTTTTGGAAAGCGTTGACGATTCTTCCATGGAAGCGCTGGCGCTGATGGACTGTGTGGATCTGCTGGATGAAGAGATGGTGGAGGGGATGTACGCCCGGGAGGGGGAGGATCATGGAGGATCCGACGAGCATATCTGGACCGATCCCGCCAACGTGGTGAAGATCTGCGAGAAGGTAACGGAGGTCTTAAAAAGCGTCCGGCCGGAGAATGCGAAGGTTTATGAGGAAAATCTTGCCGCTTACAAAGAGCAGCTTCTGGCGCTGGATGAACAGTTCCGGCAGATCGTGGATAGCGGCAGCCGGAAGACGATCATTTTCGGGGACCGTTTTCCTTTCCGGTATTTTGCCCATGCATACGGGCTTGATTATTACGCGGCGTTTCCCGGCTGCAGCAGTGAAAGCGAGCCTTCCGTGGCTACGATGATCTATCTGACGGACAAGATCAGGGAGCTTCATATTCCTGTGGTGTTCACGCTGGAGATGAGCAATGAAAAGATCGCCGATGTTCTCTGCGGGGAGACGGGCGCAAGAAAACTGACCATGCATTCCTGTCACAATGTAAGCAGGAAAGAGTTTGAATCGGGGGAGACCTATCTTTCCCTGATGAAGAAAAATGCAGAAAATCTGCGGGAGGCATTGAACTGATATGAAACGAATCTGGGTATTTATTGCCGTTACATTTATCTTTACATGGGGTGTGGAGTACGCGATGATGGGCGCCGGAGGGCTCGGCTCCCGGTGGGCGTCGGCGCTGATGCTTCTGATCATGGCGATGCCGGCCCTTGGAAACGCTGTCGCAAGGATCTTGACGAAAGAGGGGTTCACAAAGATGTATCTGCGCCCTGAAAAGGCGGACAGGCAGACTCTGCTCCTGTTCGCGGCGGCGTGGTTTTTGCCCATTGCCGCTACTGTTTTTGGTGCAGTTCTTTATTTCATCCTTCACCCGTCCATGCTGGATATCCATATGGATCATTACACGGAGATTTACAAAGATGTATACCGCCAGATGGGAAGGGAGTATTCCGACAGCCAGATCCGGAAAGCCTTGGGCACGCAGGTGATCCTTGGCATGACATTGTCGCCCTGCCTGAATCTGGTGTCCTGTCTGGGCTGTGAGCTTGGCTTCCGGGGATACCTGCTGCCGAAGCTCATGGAAAAATACAGGACGCCGGCGGCGGT
>CANQQN010000239.1 GCA_947625995.1 uncultured Lachnospiraceae bacterium | reverse complement strand
CGAAACGGTTCAGGATATTTTCGATCAAACGGGCTTCACCGACATGATTCAATAATACGATCCGGACATCTGCAGAAAGAAAAGAGGGCTGTTTTTGCGACAGTCCTCTTTCTTATCAAATCTTATACTGTTTTATGCGTGCAGTCTTAAAATTCTGCCTCATTTCCCTTTGTAGACACAATTTTATACTTCAAAGATCAAATCGCCGTAGGAAGGCATCGGCCACATATCCTTGTCAACGATCATCTCCAGCTTGTCAACAGGTGCTCTAAGGGCGTCCATGGCAGGCTTGATCACTTCTAAGTAATAGTGCGCCAACTTCTGGCCTTCACCTGCATTGGCCGCTCCGTCTACAAGCTCCTGCAGCTTGGAGAGCGCAAGCTTTGTCTCTGCCAGCAGGTCGCTGGACTCAAGCAACAGTTCTTTCTGTGTACTGATGTCCGCGTCGCCACATGCGTCCTTCACCAGATTGATGGATTTTGCAAGAGCCGTCGTATACTTCACCACCGACGGGATGATCTGCTTGCCGGCAATGTCGATCATGGCCTTCGCCTCAATGTTGATGGCCTTGGAATACGCCTCGTACATAACCTCTGAGCGGGATTCAAGCTCAGCCCTTGTGTAGACGCCGAATTTTTCAAACATCTTCACGGCTTTGTCTGTGGTGATGGAAGGAATCGCTTCTACCATAGAGCGAATGTTAGGAAGTCCTCTTCTTTCTGCCTCCGCAACCCATTCCTCTGAATAACCGTTGCCGTTAAAGATGATCCTGCGATACTTGGTGGCATATTCTTTGATCAGATCATGTACCGCCACGTCGAAGTCTTCCGCCTTCTCAAGAATATCGCACGCCTCTGAAAAAGCTTCCGCGACAATGGTATTCAAGATGATGTTCGGCCCTGCGATAGAGTCTGAAGAACCCACCATACGGAACTCAAATTTATTTCCTGTAAACGCGAAGGGTGAAGTACGGTTTCTGTCGGTTGCGTCTTTCACAAAATCGGGAAGGGTGCTGACGCCGGTCTTCAACACCTCTCCGCTGATGCTGCTGGTGGCCGCGCCGGTACTCACCAACTGCTCGATCACGTCCTCCAGCTGCTCTCCAAGGAACATGGAGATAATGGCGGGAGGCGCCTCGTTTGCGCCGAGACGGTGATCGTTGCCCACATCTGCGGCAGACTCACGGAGCAGATCCGCATGGGTGTCCACAGCCTTCATGATACAGGTGAGCACAAGCAGGAATTGAATGTTCTGATGAGGCGTCTTGCCGGGATCCAGCAGATTGATGCCGTCGTCGGTGGTGATGGACCAGTTGTTATGCTTGCCGGAACCGTTTACGCCGGCGAAAGGCTTCTCATGAAGGAGACACGCCATACCGTGGCGGGAAGCCACTCTCTTTAACGTCTCCATCACAATCTGGTTGTGATCTACCGCCACGTTGCACTGATCGTAGATAGGTGCGATCTCATGCTGAGCAGGCGCCACCTCGTTGTGCTGGGTCTTCGCGGTAACACCCAGCTTCCACAACTCCACGTTCAGATCTTTCATAAACGCGCCAATGCGGGGACGGATAGTACCGAAATAATGATCGTCAAGCTCCTGTCCTTTGGGCGGCATCGCGCCGAACAAAGTACGGCCTGTAAAGATCAGGTCTTTTCTCTTTAAATATTTTTGTTTATCCACAAGGAAGTATTCCTGCTCCGGCCCTACGGAAGGCATTACCTTTTTGGACGTGGTATTGCCGAACAGCCGCAGCAGTCTGAGTGCCTGAGTATTGACCGCCTCCATGGAACGAAGCAGCGGCGTTTTCTTGTCCAGCGCCTCGCCGGTGTAGGAGCAGAACGCGGTAGGGATACAGAGGATCGCGCCTGCCTCATCTTCCCTTACAAACGCGGGTGAAGTGCAGTCCCATGCGGTGTAGCCTCTGGCCTCAAAGGTAGCCCGCAGGCCGCCGGAGGGGAATGAGGACGCGTCCGGCTCGCCCTTGATCAGCTCTTTGCCGGAAAACTCCATAAGCGTTGTTCCGTCTGCCTTCGGCGCGGAAATAAAGGAGTCATGCTTTTCGGCGGTAACACCTGTCAGCGGCTGGAACCAGTGGGTGTAATGGGTAGCGCCTTTTTCAATGGCCCAGTCCTTCATGGCGTTTGCCACCACCTCAGCGATCATCGGATCCAACTCTTTGCCTTCTTCAATGGTCTTTTTCAGTTCTTTGTAAACCTTTTTCGGCAAACGCTGTTCCATGACCGCGTCACTGAACACGTTTTCCCCGAAAATCTCCGCTACATTGATTTTTTCACTCATTGTAATACATCCCTTCCTTATTTTTAAATGAAATTAAAGCGCTGATCAGACCGAAAGCCTCCGCCTTTTGGAGCGCCGGCCATAGATTTTTTTAAAAAAAAGGCACTCCACCTGTTGGAACGCCTTTGTTCATTTCAATACTTTAATATTCTTTTATATGCATATCATAAACGAATTCTCCACAAATTGCAAGTAAAAAATATGATTTTGTTGTATTTTTACAAAAAACGTCATGTAAAACCATAGATTACGTTCAATTTGCCATGTCATGATCCG
>CANQQN010000238.1 GCA_947625995.1 uncultured Lachnospiraceae bacterium | reverse complement strand
GGCGGCGTGTTTGTAGACGGAAGGGACGTTCGTACTTATCCGAAGGATGAACTGCACAGAAAATTCGGCGTGGTATTCCAGAATGATATGGTCTTTAACGATACGCTGAGACAAAATATTGCTTTTGGCCGGCAGGTATCGGAGGAAGAGATCCTGCAGGCGGCCAAGGATTCCATGGCAGCGGAATTTATTTCCGGGCTGGACGAGGGGCTTGACCATATGGCGGATATCCGCGGAGCCAATCTTTCCGGCGGACAGAAGCAGCGGCTTCTCATTGCCCGGGCGCTGGCGGCAAATCCGGAGATTCTCATTCTGGATGATTCTTCCTCCGCGCTGGATTATAAAACGGATGCTGCCCTGCGCCGGGCGATCTTTGACAATCACAAGGGCGCCACTATGATCATGATTGCCCAGCGGATCAGTTCAGTGATGAATATGACGAACATTCTGGTGATGGATAACGGCAGGTGTATCGGTTACGGGGACCATGAGCATTTGCTTGCGACCTGCCCTCAGTACAGAGAAACTTATGAAACGCAGATGGGCGCGCTTGCCTGAGAAGGAGAGAAGATTATGCCGGGACCCGGAGACCGTGGCGGGAAAAAAGAAAAGCCAAAGGACGCAAAAGGAACGCTTTTTCGCATTTTGTCCTATTTGCATACATATAAGTGGATCGTGTTTGCGCTCACATTCTGCGCGTTTGTCAGCAACATCGGGAACCTTTTAGGACCAAGCTTCGCAGGCAAGGCTATCCATGCCGCGGGAGCCGGCGCGGGCAAGGTGGACTTTGGGGTGGTATTCTTTTACGGACGCTGCATGCTCGTTGCCTATGTGGCCAGCGGACTTTTGACATTCTTGGTGAATTTGGGCATGATGCGGGTCAGCCGCTATGTTGCCCAGAAAATGCGGAAAGATGTGTTCGATAAGCTGATGACGCTGCCGGTGGGGTATTTTGACCGCAATCAGGCGGGAGATATCATCAGCCGTGTCAGCTACGATATTGACGTGGTGGTCACAAGCCTTTCCACCGACGTGGTGCAGATCATCACCAGCGTCATCACGGTGGCAGGCTCGTTCATCATGATGTGTGTGATCTCCCTGCCGCTGGTGGTGTGTATGGCAGTGACCATTCCTATGGCTCTTTTCTATACCAGATATATGGGGAAAAGGACCAGACCGAAGTATGCCAGACGCAGCGCCGCCTACGGGCAGATGAACGGTTTTGTGGAGGAAATGTTCACAGGGCAGAAGACGATCTTGGCCTATGCCTATGAGGACGGTGTCTGCGATGAATTCAGCACCATCAATCGGGAGGCGGCAACTGCCTACAAGGAGGCGGACACCCTTGGTATGACCATGGGGCCTACCATCGGATTTATCAACAATCTGGGACTGTCCCTTATCGGACTGGTCGGCGCGTTCTTTTATCTGTGGAAGATCGTGGATCTGGGCCAGATCTCTTCTTTTGTACTGTATTCCCGGAAATTTTCCGGCCCCATCAACGAGATTGCCAATATCATCAATGAGATCTACTCTGCCCTTGCGGCGGCGGAACGGGTGTTTAAGCTTCTGGACGAAGAAGAGGAGATCACGGATATTTACGGAGCAACAGTGCTGGAGCATGTGAAGGGCGATGTAGAGATGCGGAAGGTTTCCTTTGGCTATGTGCCGGGGAAGACGGTGCTCCACAATCTGGATCTGAAAGCGGACGCCGGAAAGACCATTGCCATTGTCGGCCATACCGGCGCGGGCAAAAGCACCATCATCAACCTGCTCATGCGTTTTTATGATGTGGACGCGGGAGAGATCCTGACGGACGGAAAAGAGATCCGCAATTATACAAGAGACAGCCTGCGCCGCGCCTATGCCATGGTACTTCAGGATACATGGGTATTCCGAGGGACAATCTTTGATAATATCGCCTACGGAAAAGAAAATGCGACTATGGATGAAGTAGTGGCAGCGGCAAAGGCGGCACGGATCCACAACTATGTGATGCGATTGCCTGACGGTTATCATACGGTGATCAGCGAGGACGGCGGCAATATCAGCAAGGGACAGAAACAGCTTCTGACCATTGCGAGGGCAATGCTCTATGACACCCAGATGCTGATCCTTGACGAGGCTACCAGCAATGTGGACACAGACACGGAGCGGCAGGTCCAGAAGGCCATGCGGAGCCTGATGAAGGGAAAGACCTGTTTTGTCATTGCTCATCGGCTTTCCACGATTCAGAACGCGGACAGGATTCTTGTGGTGGATCATGGAGACGTGGTGGAGCAGGGTACCCATGAGCAGCTGATGGCAATGAAGGGATTCTATTACCGGATGTATGCTTCCCAGTTTGAGTAGATGACGGAATTTTTGAGAAAAAACGCTTGCAAACAGAAGGAATTTATGTTACTATTATCTGCGCCGCAAAAATGCGGCGCAATTGCGACGGCTCCATGGTCAAGCGGTTAAGACACCGCCCTTTCACGGCGGTAACAGGGGTTCAAATCCCCTTGGAGTCACTTTGTCCGGACCTTTAGCTCAGTTGGTTAGAGCAACCGGCTCATAACCGGTCGGTCCTGGGTTCGAGTCCCCGAAGGT
>CANQQN010000237.1 GCA_947625995.1 uncultured Lachnospiraceae bacterium | reverse complement strand
GGCTGGATCGAATGCTACCGCCGTCAACGTTGATCTCGCCGCTGTTCTGGATCCCCATCATAAACTGGATCTCGCCGCCATACCCTTCTTTTGTAGTGACGGTCAGTACATAGCCAATGGTCTCCCCGTTTTCATCCAGCGCCGGGATCACCTTGTCGATCTGTTCCTCCGGGTAATCCGCAACGGCGCCGTCATCCTTCATCTCATACTCCGTGTCAAAGGACGCGGCCGCCTCAAAAACGGATTCACAGGCTGCCTCTTCCCGGAGCCGCTCCTGCGCCGCGATCGGTTCTTTTGTGATCTCGTAGACCAATCCCAGCAAAATGCCTGCGATCAGGGTAATAGCCGTGAGCAGGACCGTATTTTTGATCATCTCTTTCATCGACGCTCCCCTCCTTGTCCGAAAGGTTTGGGCACCGTGATCCGTTCGATCAGCGGCACCAAAAGATTGCCGAAGATAATGGCGTAGGATACGCCTTCCGCGGAGTTGCCGCAGATACGGAACAATCCTGTCAGAACACCCAGTAAGACGCCATAGATCAACTGGCCGCTTTTGGTAATGGGGGACGTCACATAATCCGTCGCCATAAACCATGCTCCAAGCATCAGGCCGCCGCCTGCAAGATGGGCCGTGATAAACTGAATATCAAAGCCATGTCCGCCGAACAGTGTGATGAACACCACAAAGGAAAGAAAATACATCAGCGGAATACGGATGGTGATCACGCCCATAAGGATCATGAACGCCGCGCCGATCAGAATGGCGATGGCGCTTGTCTCACCGATGGTACCGGGGATATTGCCGGTGATCATGGAAAGGGTATCTACCGCTCCGCCTTCTTTTAAAATAGCCAACGGCGTGGCCGTAGAATAGGTATCAAAAGTAAAATTCGTCATATGTCCCGCAAAGGAGATCAGCAGGAAGCACCTTGCCGCCAGAGCGGGATTCATAAAGTTCTGGCCAAGACCGCCGAAAAGCTGCTTCACCACAATAATGGCGAACACACCGCCCAAGGCTCCAATCCACAAAGGCGCAGCAACGGGCAGGTTCAACGCCAGCAGAAGTCCCGTGACAACCGCGCTGAAGTCGCTGACCGTAATGGGCTTGTGCATAAAATATTCGTATAAGTATTCGGAGATTACGCAGGCCGCTATGGTGATCAGTATATGTAACGCAGCCCGGTAGCCGAAATGGAAAATACCGTATGCAGTGGCAGGAAGCAGGGCGACAACAACCATCTGCATAATATGTGTGCTCCGCACGGACGCCCGGTCATGGGGCGACGCGGAAACATGATACAATTCACTCATGGTCTCTCTCATCCTTTCTGCCGTTTTCTGTCTTCCAGTATCGTTCTCTTCATGGATTTGATGGCGTGGGTCAGATGCCGTCTTGCGGGACACACATAGCTGCAGCAGCCGCACTCCACACATTCCATGCCATAATGCTTCTCAAAAGCTTCTTTTGCATTGTGATGGGCATAATCCGCAAGTCTGGAAGGAATCAGCTTTTCGGGGCAGGCTTCCACACATCTGCCGCAATTGATGCAAGGGGTCGTCTCATATTTTGATGTGAGATCCTTCGTCATACAAAGGAGCGCCGAACTGGTCTTGATCACAGGCACATGCAGATCAAAAAGGGAGAGCCCCATCATAGGCCCGCCGGAAATGATCTTTTCCGGCTGCGTCTTGAAGCCGCCGGCGATGTCCACAAGCTCGCTGTAATCCGTCCCGATGGGCACAAGAAAGTTGCCCGGCTCTTCAATGGCGTCTCCGGTGATGGTCATCACACGGTTCATCAGGGGACGTCCCATGACCACTGCCCGTTGGATACTGTAAAGAGTATCCACATTCTGTACGATACACCCTACGTCCGCCGGAAGCTGGGTACAGGAAAGGGCACGTTTTGTCACCGCATAGATCAGATGACGCTCTGAGCCCTGCGGGTATTTTGTCTTCAAAACCGCCACGGAAATATTGGGATCGTCCTCGGTAAGCTTCTGAAGCTTCACAACGCAGTCCATCTTGTTGTCTTCCACGGCCAGCACGCCTTTTGCATGGTCAAAAAGCTTCAAAATGATCCGCAGACCCTCCACTACCTTTTCAGGCTCCTCCATCAGGCGCCTGTAGTCCGAGGTAAGATAAGGCTCACATTCCGCGCAGTTTGCGATCACATGATCGATCTTGTCCGGCTCCTTCGGAGACAGCTTTACATGGGTGGGAAATCCCGCGCCGCCCATGCCGACGATGCCGGCGTTTTTTACGGCTTCGATGATCTCCTCCTTGGAGCATTGCCGCCAGTCTCTTTCCTCAGGCCACTGCACTTCCTCGAACTGTCCGTCATTTTCAATAATAATGGAGTCTACCATATTTCCGGAGACTGTCCGGCGTGGCTCAATGGTCTTTACCGTACCGGATACGGTGGAATAGACCGGAGCCGACACAAAGCCGCCTGCCTCGGCGATCATCTGTCCCACCAGCACCCTGTCGCCCTTGGCGACTATTGGCTTTGCAGGGGCGCCGATATGCTGGGACAAAGGATACGCCATATCCTTCACAGGCACAATAGGGCGGATCTCCTTATCCTTTGTCAGCGCTTTCCCGTCAGCAGGATGTACGCCGCCGTGAA
>CANQQN010000236.1 GCA_947625995.1 uncultured Lachnospiraceae bacterium | reverse complement strand
GGACGCTTCCCGACGACCGGATGGCTTCTCCCTATGTGAACGGCTTTACCCCCAATGACAGAGAGCAGGAGGGCGCCTACCAGAGCTTCTGCGAGATGAAGATCGATTTTGATCAGGATCTGGAAAAGACCACCGGCTATAACCGGTCTCTGGATCTGAATAAGGCGGTCAGCAGCGTTGCCTATACATATGAAGGCGTGAATTATCAGCGGGATATGTTCGCAAGCTATCCCGATGATGTGATCGTGTATAAGATTTCCGCCTCCGAAAAGGGCAAGGTAAATTTTGTGCTTCACCCTGAGATTCCCCATAAGGGCATCTATGAGGGACGTTACAATGGCACGGCGAACAACGGCGCCGACCATTACGGCAAGACAGGCACCGTTGTGGCGGAGGGCAATACCATTACATTGTCCGGTTCTCTGAACCATAACGGCATGCAGTTTGCGGGGGCCTTCAAGGTGGTGGCCGCAGGCGGAGAGATGAAAGCGGAAAATGACGGGACCTACGCGCTTTCGGAAGGACTTGACAACGGAAGGATCACCGTCAGCAATGCGGACGAGGCTTATATTGTTGTCTCTCTGAAAACAGATTATGAAAACAATTTTGACAAAGATTACCGGACCGGAGAGACGCTGGATCAGGTCGTGGCGCGGGCGGACAAGCAGGCCGCTGACGGCGTGGCAAAGGGTTATGAGCAGCTTTACGCGGCTCATGAGGCGGATTATACCGGGCTGTTTGACAGGGTGAGTCTTGACCTTGGCGGTACGGTTGCCGCCGACATGACGACAGACGCCCTTCTTGACACCTATAAGAAAAATTATTCCGGACAGAAATCAGACAGCGCGTACAGTAAGTATCTGGAAACGCTGTATTATCAGTACGGCAGATATCTGCTGATCTCCTCTTCCAGAGAGGGCGGGCTTCCCGCCAACCTGCAGGGACTGTGGAACGATACCGACGGCCCTGCATGGAACTGTGATTATCATACGAACATCAACCTGCAGATGAATTACTGGTTGGCGGAGTCCACCAACCTTGCGGAGGCGGCTACCCCGGTGATTGATTTTGCCAACAGCTTGCGGAAGCCGGGCCGGCTTACCTTTGCCAAGGCCTACGGCATCGGCTTTGACCCGGACGAATCGAAGATCGATCTGGATACGGAAGACGGTTTTGTATTTTTCTGCAGCACGAATCCGCTGGGATTTACGGGAAATATCAATTCCAACGCTTCCTTTACCCAGACAGCCACCGCGTTCTTAGGACAGAATCTGTATGATTATTACGCCTATACCAAAGATCTGGATTATCTGAAGAGCGATATTTATCCGTTCCTCAGGGAGTCCTGCCTTTCTTACCTGCAGACGCTGGAGGCGGGCCGCAGGGACGAGGACAAGGATAAGCTGTTTGTGGCGCCCTCATGGTCCTCTGAGCAGGGCCCTTGGACGGTAGGCACCTATTTTGACCAGCAGCTTGTATGGCAGGTGTTCCACGACACCCTTCAGGCTATGGAGGATCTGGGCATTACGCCTGCGGCCAATATGGCGGATGAGGGCGGCGTCACATACTTAAATGACGACAGCAAGCTGATGGCAAGGCTGCAGGATGCTATCGGGCGTCTGGATCCGGTGGCGATCGGCGCCAACGGACAGATCAAGGAGTGGCAGCAGGAAGAGAATTACGCGGTGACGAAGACAGGCGCCAAGCTCGGCGACGCGAACCACCGTCATATTTCTCAACTGGTGGCACTGTATCCCGGCAATTATATTTCCAAAGATGATACGAAGCTGATCAACGGCGCCAAGGAAGTGCTGAGAAACCGTACGGACAATTCTACAGGATGGGGGCTGGCACACCGCCTGAATCTTTGGGCCAGAACCGGCGACGGCAACCATGCTTACGATATCGTAAATTCTCTCCTTGCAACGGGTACCTATGACAATCTCTTTGATACCCACGCGCCGTTCCAGATCGACGGCAACTTTGGCGGTACCGCGGGGATCACGGAGATGCTGCTCCAGAGCCATGAGGGCAAGGTAGAACTGCTTCCCGCGCTTCCTTCCGCATGGGCGGACGGTTCCGTGGAGGGCATCGTTGCAAGAGGCAATTTTGAGGTAGACATGAAGTGGGCAGACGGTAAGATCACCGGCGCTTCTATCACGTCCAGAGCAGGGGGCACTCTGGTGCTGGACGGCTACCGGGCACAGAGCGTTGTGGATTCCGCGGGCAAGGACGTGGCCTATACCGTGAACGCGGACGGCGATTACGTGATCGAAACGGTGAAAGGGGAAACCTACACCTTCTCCGGAGAGGAAGTAGAGGTAACGCCCGGACCGACAGATGAACCGGAACCTTCGGACCAGCCGGACGAATGGTATCTGGGCGATGTGGATCAGAACGGTGAGGTCACATCCGCAGACGCGCTTGCAGTCCTGAAGCATGTGGTGAAGCTTCAGACCATTACCGACGCGCTGTCCGGAAAGCTTGCGGATATGAATGCTGACAACGAGATCGATTCTACCGACGCGCTGGAGATCCTGAAAGTGGTGGTGAAGCTTCGGCAGTTGTCTTGGTACCGGCCGTAAACCGGGGCCGGCGAGACCGCAGCCATTGGTAATTCGATAAAAGATCTGAAAGGCATTGCTGTAAGGATCCGTCTGTTTCACAGGTAGACAGACGGATCCCAAAGCATTGTCAAAAACGGTCTTAC
>CANQQN010000235.1 GCA_947625995.1 uncultured Lachnospiraceae bacterium | reverse complement strand
GTAACATTTATTCCCAAATTTTCAAGTTTATTTTGAAATTCTTTCACAACTTTCTTATCTGAAGCCAGATATTTTCTTTCTTTTACGGGATTGACAGGTATCAGATTCACATGACAGTTCTTTCCCCGCAGAAGGGCGGAAAGCGCCTCCGCATCCTCGTCCGTGTCGTTGACGCCCGCCGCCAGACTGTATTCAAAGCTGATCCTGCGGCCTGTCCGGGCAAAATACCTGTCGCAGGCTTTTAAAATCTCCTCAATAGAATACATCTCCGCCACCGGCATCATCTCTCTCCGCTTTGCGTCATTGGCGGCATGAAGGGACAGTGCCAAGGTGATCTGCAGATTTTCCTCCGCCAGCTTTTCTATCTGGGGCGCAAGGCCGCAGGTGGACACGGTCACATTCCGCTGGCTGATGTGCAGGCCATTTTCATCGGTGAGCATACGGATAAATTTCACCAGGCTGTCATAATTATCCAGCGGTTCCCCCGTACCCATGACCACCACGTTGGAAATACGTTCTCCGATATCCTTTCCAATCCGGTAAACCTGCTCAAGCATCTCCGACGGCGTCAGGTTGCGGATCCAGCCGTCCAGCGTGGACGCGCAGAACTTACAGCCCATCTTGCAGCCCACCTGTGAGGAAATACACACGGAATTCCCGTGCCTGTATTTCATCAGCACGCTCTCGATCACATTGCCGTCGTTCAAGGCGAACAAATATTTTCTTGTACCATCCAGCAGGGAGCACTGCTTTTCTACTTCCTTAAGAGTCACCCACTCCGTCTTTTCTTCAAGCTCCTTTTTGAAGCTCTCCGGAAGATCAGTCATCTCCTCATAAGTATCCGCGTGCTTCTGATGGATCCACTTATAGATCTGGGCCGCCCGAAATTTTGGCTGTCCCTGCTCCACCACCCATGTCTGCAACTGTTCCAGATCCATAGATTTTATCTCAATCTTTTCTTTCATATCTCAGATTCTCCGAAATTTTGCTATAAAAAAACCGTCGCAGTCCTGCACGCCCGGCAAAAGCTGCACAAACCCCTTTTTGGCGTCCGCAAGGAGCGCTTCCCTGCCGGGCATCCCCTCCGGCAAAAACCCGGTGATATCTTCCCCGCAAAAAGGGTGGCTTTCCAAAAACCACCGGACATTTTCTTCATTCTCCCCGGAATGGATGGTACAGGTACTGTATACAAGGCTGCCGCCGGGTTTTACATACCGCCACACTGCCTCCAGAATCTGCCGCTGCAGCTGCTCCAAAGACTTCTGCCCTTCTTTTGTCATGCGGTATTTGATGTCGTTCTTTTTCCCGATCACCCCAAGGCCGGAGCAGGGCACATCCGCCAGCACCAGGTCAGCACTTTCCACAGAAGCGCCGTCAAAGCCGCAGGCATCCTGAACCTGTACGATCACATTCTCCGCATGCAGACGTTCTTTATTTTTCAGGATCAGATCCGTCTTATAGGCGGTGACGTCCCGCGCGTACACCTGTCCGGTGCCCTTCAAAAGATCCGCCATATGCAGGCTCTTTCCTCCGGGCGCAGCACACACATCGATGACCGTATCTCCCTGCTTTGGCGCCGCGATCTGCCCCACCAGCATGGAGCTTACATCCTGCACGGCAAAATATCCCCGCCGAAATGCTTCCAGATCTTCCAGACGATCGATCCCGTCCACCTGAAGGGCATAGGGCAGATACGGATGCCGTCTGACCGTCACGCCCTCTTTCTCCAGCAGATCCACACATTCCTCCACAGTTGCGGCAGACAGTTGACAGCGCAAGGTCAACGGCTCCGCGTTCAAGAAAGATGCCAGCATCTTTTCCACCGTATCGGGGGGATACGCTTCCAGCCAGTCCTGAATGATCCACTCCGGCATGGAATATGTAACAGACAAAGCCTTCACAGGCTCTGTCTCCTTTGAAGGATACACGATATTCCCATATTCTCTTGAGATCGTCCGAAGAACACCGTTTACAAACCCTTTCAGACCGCCAAAGCCTCTTTTTGCCGCAAGCTTTACCGCTTCATTGCATACAGCGGAGGCAGGCACACTGTCCATATAGAGAAGCTGATAGACGCCGCTGCGCAAAATCTCCCGGATCACAGGCTTCAGTTTGTTCACCGGCGTATTGGAAAACTGATCAAGAATATAGTCCAGACGGAGCCTGTATTCCAACGTTCCCTCCGCCACGCGGGTGATGAACGCCCTATCCCGCTTCGGCAGATAACTGTATTTATCCAGCACCTGCCGCAGCACAAGGCTGCTGTTGGCACCTTTTTCATTTACTTCCAGAAGGATCTCAAGCACAAGGCCGCGCAGATCTGCCGTCCGGCCTGCCTCACCGGACTTTCTTTTTTTAACCCGTTTTCCATTACTGCGGTCAGTCACGGTTTCTTCCTCCAAACAGAATCACCAACCGGAGCAGTTGAAGGATAGAAGACGCGGCACCCGCTACATAGGTCAGCGCTGCGGCGCCAAGAACCTTCTTCGCGCTGCTCATCTCCTCCGACGCCAGAAGCCCCGTTGTATCCAAAATGCGGAGAGCCCTTGAAGACGCGTTAAATTCCACCGGCAGCGTCACTACCTGAAACAGGACCGCAAGGGCAAACATGACAATCCCCGCTGTGATGAGCGTGCCGGAGATCCCACTTCCGATCATGCCGCCCAGAAGCAGGCCGATGATGATCAAAGGCCATGACAGGGCACTTCCGATA
>CANQQN010000234.1 GCA_947625995.1 uncultured Lachnospiraceae bacterium | reverse complement strand
CCGACCAGTGCCTGCGGTTTTCCGACGGTACACGGAATATGGCCATGCGTATTGTGGATCTGATCTCTCCGGTGGGCAAGGGCCAGCGTGGGATGATCGTGTCTCCGCCAAAGGCAGGTAAAACCACCCTGTTAAAAGAAATTGCCAGATCCATTACCCGCAACAATCCGGAAATCCACCTGATCATTCTTCTGATCGATGAGCGGCCAGAGGAAGTGACGGATATCAAGGAATCCATTGAGGGCGACAATGTGGAAGTCATTTATTCCACCTTTGACGAGCTTCCCGAGCGCCATAAACGTGTGTCGGAGATGGTGCTTGAGCGTGCCAAGCGGCTGGCGGAGGAAAAGAGGGACGTCGTGATCCTTCTGGACAGCATCACCCGTCTGGCCAGAGCTTACAACCTGACGGTCCCTCCCAGTGGGCGTACCCTTTCCGGTGGCCTTGATCCGGCGGCTCTCCATATGCCAAAGCGGTTTTTTGGCGCCGCAAGAAATCTGAGAGAGGGCGGCAGTCTGACCATTCTTGCCACCGCCCTTGTTGATACGGGCAGCAAGATGGACGACGTGGTATATGAGGAGTTCAAAGGCACCGGCAATATGGAACTGGTACTGGACCGCAGGCTTTCTGAGAAGCGGGTATTTCCGGCTGTAGATATTGTGAAGTCCGGTACCCGCAGAGAGGATCTGCTTCTCTCAAAGGAGGAGCAGGAAGCCGTTTACATTATGCGGCGTGCCTTAAACGGACTGAAGGCGGAAGAAGCAGTGGAGCGCATTCTGGATATGTTCGTGAAGACCCGGGACAATCATGAACTGGTGTATCGGGTAAGAAAAATGAAGTTTATCTGACACAGGTTTTGCAAAAACGAAAATTGCAGGTGAAAATTTCAAAGATTAGGGTTGCAATCTGTAATTTCTTATGCTATAATGACAAAGCTGTTTTAGATAAGTGATCCGGCAGCGCCGGATTTTGATAGACAGAAATTTGTGTAGTGAGGTGAAAATCATGAAGGAAGGTATCCATCCCGCATACTATCAGGCAACTGTGACCTGCAACTGCGGCAACACGTTTGTGACAGGTTCCACAAAGGAAGATATTCACGTTGAGATTTGCTCCAAGTGTCATTCTTTCTATACAGGTCAGCAAAAGGCTGCATCCGCGCGCGGACGTATTGATAAGTTCAATCGTAAGTATGGTATGTCAAATAATTAGTCAGATCCTATGAGAGGGTTGGTGCAGAGCATGTGCCAACCCTTCCTTTGTTTTCTGAAAAAATGGAGACAGAATATCCAAAAAGAGGTGATCACATGAAATCCTCCAATATCGGCGGTCAGGCAGTCATGGAAGGCGTGATGATGAGAAATAAGGATCGTTATGCCGTAGCGGTGAGAAAGCCGGATCATGAAATTGAAGTGATGACGGATGACTGCAAGAGCATCGTAAAAAATAAAAAACTTACCACCACCCCTTTTGTGCGGGGCATCTTTAATTTTATTGATTCTCTTGTGCTGGGAATGAAAGCGCTGTCCTACTCTGCGGATTTTTATCTGGAAGAGGAGGAAGAGCCAAAGAAAAAGAAAGAAAAGACCCGGATGGTCGAAAAAAATGCCGCGGAGCCGGACGAGGCCCGCAAGGCGCCCCAGCAGGAAGAACCGGAGGGGAAAGAAGCAAAAAAGCCGGAAAAAAAGGAAAAAGGGGACAATGACGCGTTGCTGGCAGGTACGATGATCTTTGCGGTGATCCTTGCTATCGGCCTGTTTATCGGCCTTCCTTTTCTGGCGGCAGAGGGGCTGCGCAGATTTGTGACCCAGAACGAGTGGATTGTGGTCACCTGCGAAGGCTTTATCCGGCTTGGTCTGTTTATTGCCTATGTGGCGCTGATCTCGCAGATGAACGAGATCAAGCGCGTGTATATGTACCACGGGGCAGAGCACAAATGCATCAACTGTATTGAAAACGGTTGGGTGCTGAATGTGGAAAACGTGAGAAAAAGCTCCAAGGAACACAAGCGCTGCGGCACCAGCTTCCTGCTGTTTGTTATGATTATCAGTATCATTGTGGGATTTTTGATCCGCTGCGGCAATCCATGGCTGCGACTTTTGCTGCGGCTTCTGATGATCCCGGTTGTGGCCGGGGTGGCTTATGAACTGATCAAGTGGGCGGGAAACAGTGACAATCCCGTAGTATGCGTCCTGAGCAAACCGGGACTTTGGCTGCAGCGGCTTACCACAAAGGAGCCGGACGACGAAATGATCGAGGTTGGCATCAGAAGTGTAGAGGCAGTGTTCGACTGGAGAGAATATTTTCGGGAAAACGGGATTGAAACAGAAACAGGGGAAGGTGAGCCTTCTTGACCTTTGCTGACCTGCTTTCGGAAGGACAAAAAAATTTAGAAAAGGCAGGAATCGCCGACGCGCGGACGGACGCATGGTATCTGCTATCTTTTGTGACAGGGCTTAACAGGGCCAAATATCTGTTGTACAGCAGGGAACAGGCGGACGCGCTTTCGGCTCTGATGCCGGAAGCAGACTGCGCCGGCATAGACTGGATTGACTGCTACCGCAGTCTGATCCAAAAGCGGGCAACGCATGTTCCTCTGCAGCATCTCACCGGCAGTCAGGAGTTTATGGGCTTTTTGTTTGCGGTGTCGCCGGATGTGCTGATTCCCAGACAGGATACGGAAATTCTGGTGGAGGAAGTGCTGGAAGCCCTTCGGA
>CANQQN010000233.1 GCA_947625995.1 uncultured Lachnospiraceae bacterium | reverse complement strand
GTCCTTGGTAAGCTCCACGGCCTGACCGTTTACGGTCAGCTTCAAAAGTCCGGTCTCATTCAGTTCATCCATGGCAGCGTTGCCGTCCAGTTCCAAAAGAGCGCTCTTAATGCCTCCCAGCAGCTTGCCGTATTTAGGGCCTACGGTGCGCATCTGGGGCTTGAAGCTGTAGGAAGTGAATGCCCGCACGTCGTCGGTAAATTCCACCTTCTTCACATTCAGTTCATCCTCGATGATCTCAAGGAAAAATTCCGGCAGGGTGAAGGGCGCCTGCACGAACATAGCGCCAATGGGCTGCCTGTTCTTGATGTTCGCGGTATTTCTGCAGGCGCGGCCCATGACCACCACCTTCAGCACCTCATCCATATTTGTTTCCAGCGCCGTATCAATATATGCTTCGTTCACCACGGGATAGTCGCACAAATGCACGCTTTCCGGCGCGGTCTTGTCGATGCTCCTCACCAGATTCTGGTAAATATCCTCCGTCATGAAGGGGATCATAGGCGCCGCCACCTTCGCGGTAGTCACCAGTGCCGTGTACAGCGTCATGTAGGCGTTGATCTTGTCCTGCGGCATTTCCTTTGCCCAAAAACGCTCACGGCTGCGGCGCACGTACCAGTTGCTCATGTCGTCCACAAAATCCTGCAAAGCGCGGGCACTCTCAGGGATCTTATAGGCGTCCAGATTCTCATCCACTGTCTTTACAAGAGTGTTCAGCTTGGAAAGCAGCCACTTGTCCATAACAGAGAGCTTATCATATTCTAACGTATATTTTGTTGCATCAAAATTGTCGATATTTGCGTAAAGTACAAAGAATGCGTAGGTATTCCACAGGGTGCCCATAAATTTGCGCTGTCCTTCCACCACCGCGTCCTCATAAAAGCGGTTCGGCAGCCATGGGGCGCTATTCACGTAGAAATACCAGCGGATGGCGTCCGCGCCGAATTTCTCCAGCGCGTCGAAAGGATCCACCGCATTGCCTTTGGACTTTGACATCTTCTGTCCGTCCTTATCCTGCACATGGCCCAGAACGATCACGTTCTTGTAGGGCGCCTTGTTGAAGATCAGGGTGGAGATGGCAAGCAGCGAATAGAACCAGCCTCTTGTCTGATCCACGGCCTCGGAGATAAAGTCCGCCGGAAACTGCGCCTTGAAAAGCTCCTGATTTTCAAAGGGGTAATGATACTGGGCAAACGGCATGGCGCCGGAATCAAACCAGCAGTCGATGACCTCCGGCACCCGGTGCATCTCCTTGCCGCACTTGGGACAGCGAATCGTCACTTGATCGATATAAGGGCGGTGCAGTTCGATATCCTCCGGGCAGTTGTCTGACATTTCTTTCAGTTCTTCCTTGCTGCCTATGGCGTGCATATGGCCGCATTCACACTGCCAGATATTTAAAGGCGTGCCCCAGTAGCGGTTGCGGCTGATGCCCCAGTCCTGTACATTCTCCAGCCAGTCCCCGAAACGGCCCTTGCCGATGCTCTCCGGGATCCAGTTGATGGTGTTGTTGTTTTTGATCAGGTCGTCCTTCACCGCCGTCATCTTGATAAACCATGATTCTCTGGCGTAATAGATCAGCGGCGTGTCGCAGCGCCAGCAATGAGGATAGCTGTGCTCAAATTTCGGCGCGGAGAACAAAAGTCCCTGATCCTCCAGCGCCTGCAATACCTTCATGTCCGCTTTCTTGCAGAATACGCCGGGCCAGTCGGTCTCCTCCGTCATCTCGCCCTTGCCGTTTACAAGCTGCACGAAAGGCAGGTCGTATTTGCGGCCCACGTTGGCGTCGTCCTCGCCAAACGCAGGAGCGATGTGTACCACACCGGTACCGTCCATCAACGTCACGTAATCGTCACAAGTCACATAGTAAGCCTTCTTGCCCTGTTTCGCGATGATCTTGTCCGCAAAATGGAACAAGGGCTCATATTCCTTATTTTCCAGTTCCTTGCCGGTACAGGTCTCCAGTACCTGATAGTTTCCCGCGCCAAGCACCGTGTCCGCCAGCGCCTCCGCCAGATAGTAGACCGTTTCGTTTCCGGCGTCGTCGGTATACTTTGCTTTTATATAAGTATATCCGGGATTCACGCAGAGCGCCACATTGGAAGGCAGCGTCCAAGGGGTCGTGGTCCATGCCAGAATGTAGGCGTCCTCGCCTAC
Organism: uncultured Lachnospiraceae bacterium; assembly: GCA_947625995.1. Lineage (GTDB taxonomy): Bacteria > Bacillota > Clostridia > Lachnospirales > Lachnospiraceae > CANQUC01. The sequence continues at coordinate 566 of CANQQN010000233.1, read as the reverse complement.
CACCCGAAACTTAGCCACCGCGGAGCGTTCCTTCACGTCCTTATAGCCCTGAGCCACCTCATGGCTGGAAAGGGGCGTGCCGCAGCGGGGGCAGTAGGGTACGATCTTGAAGCCCTTGTACAGCAGCTTCTTTTCCCAGATCTGCTTCAACGCCCACCACTCGGATTCGATAAAATCATCGTGATAGGTCACGTAAGGATCATCCATGTCCGCCCAGAAGCCTACCGTGGAAGAGAAATCCTCCCACATACCCTTGTATTTCCAGACGCTCTCCTTACATTTATCGATAAAAGGGGCGATTCCGTACTCCTCGATCTGTTCCTTGCCGTCCAGGCCAAGCATCTTTTCCACCTCAAGCTCCACCGGAAGCCCATGGGTGTCCCAGCCCGCCTTTCTCGGCACCCGGTAGCCCTTCATAGTCCGGTACCGGGGGATCATATCCTTGATGACACGGGTGAGCACATGCCCAATATGGGGCTTGCCGTTGGCAGTGGGGGGACCGTCGTAAAATGTGTATGTCTCTCCTTCCTTCCGGCTGTCGATGCTCTTCTCAAAGATATCCTGAT
>CANQQN010000232.1 GCA_947625995.1 uncultured Lachnospiraceae bacterium | reverse complement strand
CAGGGTGGAAGTAACATTTCCGGGCACTGTTGTGCCGAGAAAGGGGAAAAGCGCCGGAGAATTTTTGTCAGGACTCTTCTTTGCCACAAAAGGGATCATGTTGGTGCAGGTGCGTGAGATCACCGGACTTGACACCCCTGCCCTTCAGAACTGGGTAGGCAGAGGATGGGTGCGAAAGCCGGTGAGAAAGCGCTATTCCGAAAATCATCTGGCGCGTATCCTGATGATCAATATGCTGCGACCGGTAGCCAAACTGGAGCATATTGTCCGTATTTTATCGTTTATCAACGGAGACGCGCAGGACGACCAAGATGACATCATTCCGGATGCAAAGCTGTATATTTATGTATGCGATATTCTTGATCGGGTGGATTTTGAGACGGTTTTGACGGAGGATGCGCTGGAGCAGATGATCGTGGAGGAGATCGGGGATTATCGGGAGCCTTTTTTGGGCGCTCGAAAGAAGCTAATTTCCGGCATCAAGTTGATCCTGATCTATTATGCCGCCGCCATTGTAAAAGTTTGGGCGGACCGGATGCTGCAAAACCTTGGCCTTGCGGATGTGGACACGAATGTAAACACGGATACAAACATAAGAGAACTGACACTGTAGCCGGGCAGGTCAGCGGTAGATAGGGAAGCTTGTCTGCGCCGGGCTTGCCGGTGCGTTCGATGAAAATTTTGGGTAAGATGTATAGGCGGATCTGAAAGGAGGGATTCATATGCTGAATTGGTGGAGCAATCTGTCACTGCCCGGTCAGGTGTTTGCCGCTGTGGCGATCCCGGCAACGGCGGTCATGCTCTTACAGACACTGATGCTTTTGTTTGGATTCGGGCTGGATGCGGACGTTGACGGGGACGGCGTGCCGGATGCGGATGTGGATCACGACGGATTGGGGCTGATCTCCATTCGCGGCATCGTAGCGTTTTTTTCCGTTGGCGGATGGGCCGGTTTTGTAGCAGATGCGGGAAACCTGCCTGTGGCAGTTTCGGCGCTGATTGCTCTGACTGCCGGATTTCTGGCGCTGATGGGCATCGGCCTGTTATTCAGAAGCTTTTATAAGCTGCAGGATAGCGGCAATTACAGCATTGACAACGCGGTGGGAAAATCCGGCAGAGTGTATCTGACGGTGCCGCCAAAGGGCAGCGGGCAGGGCAAGATCAATCTGCTTTTGCAGGAGCGTCTGGTGGAGCTTGACGCTGTGAATGAGGGAGAGGAAACACTACCCACTGGCGAGATCGTTGAGGTGCTTTCGGTTGCCGACGCGCAGACGGTTGTTGTGCGGAGTTGCCATAAAGAAAAAACAAAAAATGGAGGAGGAATTTCTAAATGGAATTAAAGTTTGGGGTTGTCGTATTGGTCACAGTTATTGCATTGCTTCTTTTTACCACGTTGGTAGTGGTGCTGACCCGGTATCGGAAATGTCCTTCGGACAAGATTCTGGTCATCTACGGAAAGATCGGCCGCAACAAGGACGGCACGGCCCGCAGCGCGAAATGCGTCCACGGCGGCGCGGCCTTCATCATCCCGGTGCTGCAGTCCTATGAGTATCTGGATTTGACGCCTATTTCCATTTCCGTGGATCTGAAAAATGCGTTGTCAAAGCAGAATATCCGCATTGATGTTCCTTCCCGGTTTACCGTAGGTATTTCTGTGGAAAATGGAGTGATGCAGAACGCAGCGGAGCGTCTGCTCGGTCTGAAGCTCTCGGAGATTCAGGAGCTTGCGAAGGATATCATCTTCGGCCAGCTTCGTCTGGTGATCGCCACTATGGATATTGAGGAGATCAATACCGACCGCGATAAATTTTTGGCGGCTGTTTCCAGTAATGTGGAGAGCGAACTGAAAAAAATCGGTCTGCGGCTGATCAACGTGAACGTGACGGATATCACCGATGAATCCGGCTACATAGCCGCCCTTGGCAAGGAAGCGGCGGCAAAGGCCATCAATGATGCGAAGATTTCCGTTGCGGAAGCGGATCGCTCCGGTGACATCGGCGAGGCCAACGCAAAGCGGGAGCGCCGGATTCAGGTATCTTTAGCGGATTCCGAGGCCATCAAGGGTGAAAATGAGGCGAAGGCCCGCGTGGCGGAGTCCAACGCCACCCTGAATGAGAAGCAGGCGGAGGCTCTGCGCAGATCTACCGCAGCTGAGAAGATCCAAGCCGCCAAGGCGCTGCAGGAATCCTATATTGCGGAGCAGGAGGCGGAGCTTGCCCGTTCCACAAGAGAAAAAGCAACGCTGGAGGCTGACGTGATCGTAAAGGCCGAGATCGAGAAGCGCCAGCGAGAACTGGAAGCAGAGGCGGAGGCCGAGCAGATCCGGCGCAAAGCAAAGGGTGAGGCAGACGCTATCTACGCGAAGATGGAGGCGGAAGCCCGCGGTATGCAGGAGATCCTTACCAAGCAGGCAGAAGGCTTTGAGCGGATTGTGGCCGCTGCAGGAGGCAGCGCGGCGGACGCTATGCGGCTGATGATCGCCGACAAGCTGGAGGATCTGGTGAAGGTACAGGTAGAAGCCGTGAAGAACTTGAAGATCGACAAGGTGACGGTCTGGGACGGCATGAACGGCAAGGACGGAGCTCCTGCAACGGCAAATTTCCTTTCCGGTATGCTGAAATCCATTCCGCCCATGAATGAGATGTTTGACATGGCGGGACTGGATCTGCCGGAGATCCTTGGGAAAAAGAAGGAGATAAAGGAACAGGCGAAGACACCGGATGAGCCGGCAGCCTGACAGGGCAGC
>CANQQN010000231.1 GCA_947625995.1 uncultured Lachnospiraceae bacterium | reverse complement strand
AATTTCAGGGGCCGGAGTAACTCAATCAAGCTACGCCGGCCCCTGTTTGGAACTATCTATTTCCCGACAGCCCCTTCTGTTTACTAAAGCAGCAACTTCCTGATCAGCTTCCACAGCCCGAATCCGATCACCGCGCCCAAGAAATTGAGTATGATATCATCCACATCAAAGCTGCCGGTTCTCGTGATCAGTTGGAAACTCTCCACGCAGAACACCAAACCCAGCATGACCGGCCCGCAGACCCGGAATCTGCCCATTTTTTTGAAAAACAGCGGCAGGTAGACGCCCATAGGCAGGAACATTAACAGGTTTCCCAGAAGATTTTTTATGGGAATGTCAAAATTCATGCGGTTTCTGGCAAGGGCCGAAAAATACTCTCCGATGGTTTTAAAAGGCACAAGATTCGTGTTGAACCTGACAAACTGCCACAAGCTGCCATCCGCTCCATACCGGTAATTTCTGCCAAAAAGAAACAGGATAAAGAACAGTGCGGGAAGGTACAGGATCACACTGCACTTGATAAGCATCACAAGGATTTTCCGCCAGTCTGTCTTTTTTTGTTCTGTCATATTCTGCTTTTCCTTTCTTCCAGCTGCGTGATCAGTCTCATCTGTTCACATTCTCACGCCAGATTCTCCTACCCGCCGTCTGTAATTCACGTTCACGGATCAGAGATTATGACCTGTTCTTACCCAATCACGGCCACCTTTTTACCAGCGGGCAGATCCACCTGCAGCATTTCTTTTCCGCATTTTACGGTCACACTCTTTTTCTCACTGTCCGCCATCAGCGCGCAGCCTGTCACCTTGCCGTCCTCCCAGGTAAGGTCGCAGGTGATGGCGCCCCGCAGACGGACGCCCGTCAGCTTTCCCTTTTTCCACGCTTTCGGCAAAGCAGGCAGCAGATCGATGCAGCCATTGTGAGACTGCACCAGCGATTCCAGTATCGCGGAGGCGATGCCGAAATTGCCGTCGATCTGAAACGGCGGATGGGTGTCGTACAAATTAATCTTAATGGACTTTTTCAATAAGCCTTCTACATTTTCCAGTACCTTTTCTCCGTCCCGCAGCCTTGCGAAAAAGCAGGTGATCCACGCACGGCTCCAGCCGGTGTGGCCGCCGCCATGGCTTAACCGCGCCTCGATGGTTTTTTTCGCGCCTGCGAAAAGCTCCGGCTTGTCCTCTGTGATCTCGTTGCCGGGATACAACCCGTACATATGGGAAATATGGCGATGTCCCGGCTCCGGCTCCTCATACTCCTCCTGCCACTCCATCACGCGACCGTCGGAACCCACCTTTGTCTTGGGAAGCTTATCGAGCATTTGGCGGATCTTTTCCTGATCCTCCCTGTCCACAAGGAGCGCTGCATATTCATTTTTAACAGCTTGGTCTTCATGCCCGTCAGTTACTTCGGCAGACGTCTTCCGGAGCTCACCTTCCGAAGACAGGCAGCCTGCGCCGCTTAAGATCTCGCAGCCTTCCAGATACCAGCTAAACAGTTGCCTCAGAATCATGCTGTCCATGGTAGGCCCCATGCACAGCGCCCCCTTGATCCCGATCTTTGATATGTAAGAATTTTCCGGGGAAACACTGGGGCCCGTCACCAAGGTGCCGTCCGGCATCTCGTAGAGATAATCCTCAAAAAACCGGATGGCTTTGCGCATCACCGGCAGGGCGCGGTTTTTCAAGAATTCCACATCTCCCGTATAAAGATAATGCTCGTACATATGCAGGGACAGCCAAGCGCCACCCATCACCCAGAAGGGAGAAGCGTCCATGATGCCCTCCGGATCGGTATTGGCCCAGATATTGGTATTGTGGTGGGCGACAAAGCCACCGCAGCCATACAGTTCTCTGGCGGTCCTTTCCCCATTTACCGCCAGCCGGTCGATCAGATCAAACAGCGGCATATGGCATTCCGGCAGGTTGCACTTTTCTGCCATCCAGTAATTCATTTCCGTATTGATATTAATGGTAAACTCACTCTGCCAGGGCGGCACATACTCGCCGTTCCAGATGCCCTGAAGATTGGCGGGCAGACGGCAGCCGTAAGAGCTGCTGATCATCAGATACTTGGCAAAAGCAAACAGGAGCACCGTCAGATAGTCATTGTGGGCCACGTCCCCGTTAATCAGTTCGGCAAGCTGGGCTTCCACAGGCCGCTCGTCCCAAACGCCGTCATTTAATTCCAGTTCCACACGATTGTACAGGCTGTGATACCATCTGAGATGTTCTTCTCTCATAAGGTCTGCGCCGGCCCTTTCCGCCGCGTCCAGCCTTGCAAGACACTGCTCCTTATAATCGGCGGCGCCGTCAAAATCCGTCTGCGCCGTCACATACAGATAAACCTCGTCGGCGTCCTCCACATACACAAAATCTCCCATGGTATGCACCTGACCGCCCTTTGCCGCCATACGGAGAGCCGTAAAATAATGTACGCCGCCGGGGCCGCACTGTCCATAATTACATACCGTATGGTCGTCCAGCTTTTCCGTGTTTTCCTCAAAGGGCTTCCGGTTTAAGTTCGCGCTGATGGTCAGCCTGCCCTTCTCACTGCAGGAAAGCTTTGTCACAAATACATTGTACTTCTGGCTGACAAAATGCTCTCGCACATAGGATGCGCCCTCGAAATCATATTTGACATAAGCCACAGCGTCGTCCAGATCCAGATAACAGGCTCGGTTCGCGGTACGCTTGGCCAGATGTCCCGCAAACTGGATCTTCATATCCCCCGCCGGCTGGTAAGGATTCATATACTTGGGCGTAG
>CANQQN010000230.1 GCA_947625995.1 uncultured Lachnospiraceae bacterium | reverse complement strand
ACATGTCAAGCAGAACTGTCGCCTGCAGCCCTTTTTCAGCTTATAATCAGGAAAGGAGGCTATCCCCAAGTTGATTCTACTTACAAGATTAGCTAATGTATATTCTGTTATATCATTTACCCTAAAATAATTGTAAAATTGAAAAAAACCTGCTGCAGTTTATCACATGATATGATACTACAACAGGCCATTTACATACTATAGAATCAACAATCTGTAATTATAGATGTGTTATCCACAGCATCCCTAAACTTTCTCATGAATTTGAAATCGTTGGGAAATCTGTCTAACCCATCTGCTTCTCCAGTTCCTTTACTTCCTCCAGCTTCAGCCCAGAATACATCGCGATCGTCTCCAATGAAAGTTTCTTTGACGCCAGCATATTTAGCGCTGCTTTCCTGCTGCCCTCCTGGATTCCTTCCATTTTTGCTTCGTTACATAATTCTTCCATTGCCCTGCACATAATATTCACTCCTTCCGGCTTTTCCTTAAAATATCTTACCCGTTTTGCCAGTTCTTTATAAACCATCTGGTCCGGCTCCGTACATGAAAAATCATGCATTAGTTTTCCGATATCCGATTCATCACGGTAGGCCCCGTTCACATACAATATATGGGAGCCATCATCAAACAATTCTCCCGTTTCCTTGATATACTTATCAATATGATACACTGCAAGTCCTTTTCCAATCACATCACTCTCCGTGATAAAGATTACATAGGTATCCGGCAGATTATCCGTATCTTTTCCCGACGGGAGAATTGCTGCATCAATCAGACTGCTGTTATATCTTGCGCGTTTAAAACCGGCGCCTTTTTCCTGCCGCTGGATCTCGATATTCATTCTCTGTCCGTCTGCTCCGACCGCATACACATCCAGTCTGACTGACCGGCCCTGCAGGTTCTTGATACTGTGCTGCGTATGTACTTCCAACACCTTCAGGTTTTGATCTCCCAGCATGATCTGAAGCACAAGCTCCGTACATTCTATGCTTTCGGAAAAGCAGGCCGTCATAAAATCATCGTCCATAAGGCAGAATTCTTTGATCCGCTGCAGATATTTTTTTTGACGCTCTTCACTAACCATTTCATCACCGTCTTTCTATTTTGTATCATAACATATTTTTTTTGGTCAAGCAATGGATTTTAAATAGGAAGCTCACTTCTTATATGACACCTTCCCAATATATCTTTTGCCTTACAGAAAAAGGATACCCTTTTAACAATGCTGTCCGTGAATCTTTTTTCAAGTGTCTCAAAAAAGAGGAAACAGACCGCAAGGCTAATGCTACTCTGAATGACCTGAAACTGTCTGTGTTCCTACATAGAGGGATACTACAATACAAAGCGTCCTCATGGATCACTTGGCTATCTAAAGCCTGATGAAGTAGAAACTGCCTACCAGAGGCAGAAATAATTCTCTGTCCCCAGTGGAAAAATTACTGCATAATTGATTACTTGATTTGATTATAAGAATTGCCTACCTGAACAGTCAACATATGTGAACAGGCGTTTAAAGCAAAATCATGACAAGCGGCTCCGGCAAATGACCGTTGATCACAGCTTCACAGTGATACAAGTCCCGATCCTCTGTCATTCGGTAAACTGCAGTTGGCCGCATTTCTTCACAGCCTTCGCCCCACTCTGCGTCAGGATCAAATCGTACTACAGGAGGTTTCATAGCTTTCCACTCCACAAAAATCCTGCGGCCATCGTATTCAACATAAGCTTCATTATCCCCCGGAATGATCAAAATGCGGGCAACTGTCTCTTTCAGTTCATTTATAAACTCAAATCTCCGGTTTATCATAGGACCGTCATAGGCAGCTTGAAATATTGTCTCTGATCATCCATCTGTCAACATCAAATATGATTACTGCATGATCGCCGCTGACTGCAGAGCTGTCCAATTTCAGATCAGTTCCCATATCTCTGCCGACAGTGATTTCCGCTTTACACAGAGTATGTTCCTGATTCGTTTTTTCGTTAATCAGCTTGATCCTGTCTTCTGCAGAAAAAACAGCATTGTGCCTTCCGGATCAAAATTTATCACATTCGGGAGCAGTCAAAAACAGATCGCTGCTGCGACACAAACATCCCTCCTGTGCCATTGCTCCGTTTTTTACGCCGCCACCCGGCGTGACAGGATTTTTAATACCGCGGTTTTGTTTTCCGACAAATATTTCCTTGCCGCCACAAAAGTCGTATTTTCCTCTACGATAATCTGACTTGGTATTTCCTTTTGCCTTTTTTCAGACTTAAGCTTTTCCGGATAGACTTTTGAAGATCGTTTTGTCTGCCTTCTGTATCGCTTCAGCGTATCCGAAGCTGCTATTTCCATCGTGTTTTGAAAACACTCTGCTAATTGATTACTATTTCTCACTTTCTGTTGTTATGATCCTCCTCAATCTTTTTTCCCCAATTTGGTTCGATTGCCTTGTTTTTGCGCATCATGGCCACCGTTTTAGATACGGTATCATAAAGCACCTCCGTACCATGGGAATCCGCACGATAATTCACTGCGCGGTCAGGACCGATCCCAAAGCCGGCCGCCGTCTGGACGGCGTCGATATTGGCACCGATAAAAAGAAATTCCCAGCCGTATTTCTCTTTCTGCCGCTTGATCATCTGCTTAACCTCATCGCTGGAATAGCGGCGGCTGGCATTCTCCATTCCATCTGTCGTGATCACAAACATGGTATGCGCCGGCACATCCTCCGGACGGGCATACTTATGAATATTGCCTATATGGTGAATGGCTCCGCCAATAGCGTCAATCAG
>CANQQN010000229.1 GCA_947625995.1 uncultured Lachnospiraceae bacterium | reverse complement strand
GTATGTGAGCGGCAGGTGGTGGCGGACGCCGACGAGGTAAAGTTGACGCTGGCGTTGTCAAATTTTGTAGAGAATGCCATCAAGTACAACAAGGATAACGGCTGGGTGCATGTGAATCTTGACGCGGACCATAAAAATTTTACCGTTACCGTGGAGGACTCCGGGATTGGCATTCCAAAAGAAGATTTCGATCATATTTTTGAAAGGTTTTACCGGGTGGATAAGTCTCATTCCAGAGAGATCGGTGGAACGGGACTGGGCCTCGCCATTGCAAGGAGCGCGATCCTCATGCACAGAGGCGCTGTTGAAGTGGAGAGCACCCTTGGGAAAGGAACAAAGTTTACTGTCCGGATTCCTTTGATCTATATTCTTGGTTAAAGAGTTTGCCGGAAATGAGGTGGAACATGAAGCGTAAGATACAGTGTTTGCTGCTGATCCTGCTGCTGTGCCTGCTTGCCTGCGGATGCGGGGAACAGGAGGATGACGAAACAGCAGGTGGATACGCAGTCTATTATACAAATACAGAGTCCACAAAGATGACGTCGGTTTCTTACAAACCGGAGTCCACCACTTCCGAGGATTTGGTGAACGAATTGTTGATGCAGCTTGCCACGCCGCCGTTGGAGTCCGACAGGAAGGTGGCGAAGCCGGAATCCGTCGTCATTGAAAAGGCGGAGCTTGACGGGCATACGCTGTTTCTGACTTTCTCAGAAAAATACAGGGATATGGACCGTATTGCTGAGGTGCTGTGCCGGACCGCATATGTAAAAACGCTGACCCAGATTCCCGGTGTAGAACAGGTGGAATTTTACGTGGGAAAAGAGCCCTTGAAAAATGAACAGGGCGCCGAGATTGGCCCTATGAACGGAGACAGTTTTATTGACGATACCGATAAGGAGATCGGCGCGTATAAGGTGGGAGATATCACCCTGTATTACGCCAACAAGGAAGGCTCCAAGCTGGTGCCGGTCACTGTGGAGGCGGTGCTGGGAAGAAGTGTTGCCACGGAGAAGATCGTTGTAGAGAAGCTGATCATGGGGCCCGACGCCAGTACCCGGGGCGTGATCGCAACCATTCCTCAGGGAACGAAGCTTCTTGGTATCTCCACAGATGAAGGCGTCTGCTATGTGAATCTGAGCGAGGAGTTTTTAAAGCCCCTTCCGGATGTGAAGGAATCGGTGTCTTTGTACTCTATCGTCAATTCCCTCTGCCAGCTTCCCAATATTGACAAGGTGCAGTTTGCCATCAACGGCGACTCTGAACGCACGTTTATAGAGGATATCTCATTTTCCACGCTTTTTGAAAAGAATAAGGAACTGGTTGAAGTGAAAGAATAAAAAGGAGCAAAATATTGAAAAAAAGACCGGTCTGCCGGGCCGCGGCGGCCTTTCTGGCCGGTCTGCTGTCTTCTTTTTGGAAGATCCCGGTCTGGCTTATGGGGGCGGCGTTTCTTGCGCCGGGCTTTGTAACGGTCAAAAAAAGAGGACCGGCCCTTGGCCTGCTTCTGTATCCTGTATTTTTTCTTGCAGGTATGGCGGCGGCAGGCGCGGCGGGCGCCCCTGTCCCCTATGCCAGAGAAGGCAGCAGGGTTGTTGTTACCGGCAGGATATATGATTACCAGATCAAAAACCACACCGTCTATTACTACATCAAGACCGCTTCCGCATATCACGGCGTGATGGCGGCGGCGGATCAAATCTACTTTTCAGAAAAAAATCCCACTTATAAAAATACGGAAAATGAAGAAAACAGACGGGATCAGATCTTGTCTCTTGGCATGACTGTCAGGGCAGAAGGGGTTGTAGACCTTTTTGAGACGCCTACCAATCCGGGACAGTTTGATCTGCGGCTGTATTACAAAAGCCGGAATATTGACCTGCAGCTGAAAAAGGCGTCCGTCACTGTGGTGGACGGCAGGCGCAGTCTGCTGCGTGACGGATTGAAACGGCTGCAGCGCCGCCTTTGCGGGCAACTGTACCGGCTTTTGGAAGAGAAGGACGCGGGAGTACTGGCAGCCATGCTTTTTGGAGAAAAGAGTGGCCTTGACAGCGATCTTCGGGCCATGTATCAGAGAAACGGCATCGCCCATATTCTTGCTATTTCGGGGCTTCATATCTCTATTTTGGGCATGTGCGTCTACAGATTGCTGCGTAAGCTGGGCTGTCCCATGGCCCCGGCGGCCGCCGCAGGCAGTGTGTTTACACTTTGCTTTGGTCTGATGATCGGCATGCCGGTATCCGCCCTGCGGGCAGTTGTCATGTACATAACCGCAATGGCGGCCCGGACTCTTGGCCGGAGCTATGACATGGCGTCCGCCCTTTCATTGGCAGCGATACTTGTGCTCGTAAGGCAGCCTTATGCTTTATTTACATCCTCTATGCAATATTCCTTCGGGGCGGTTTTCGCGCTGCTTTTGCTTCCGGGAGAGTATATTCCGAAATTGAAAAATTCCATGGCAAACAGGATGCTTACAGGGCTGGCGGCGTCAGTTTCTGTCTTGGTCTTTACCCTTCCCATACAGTTGTATCACTCATTTTTTGTACCTCTGTATGCATGTGTTCTGAATCTGGTTGTAATCCCCTCTATGACGGTGATCCTGTTGTGTGCAATGGCCGGGGTGCTTTTGCCGGCTCTTTTCGGAGGACTGTTTTCACAGGCAGGGTCCCTGCTGCTGTTTCCCTGTCGGCTGTTGCTGGACTTCTTCGGTTGTTTGTGCCGGACGGCGGAGAAAGCCGAGGCGCCGCGTGATTGTAACGAAGTTAAAATAAACAGCAAGCCGAGCGCAGAAGGC
>CANQQN010000228.1 GCA_947625995.1 uncultured Lachnospiraceae bacterium | reverse complement strand
CCTGATGGCGGCGCTGATCCGGGAGGGACTTGTCAGACGGGCGGAAGGGAAAATGCCCTTTGTGTTTCTGACCCCTGCAAAGGAGGCCTATTATACGCCTTTCGGGTTTGTCACCGTTGGCGCCTGCTTTGCCTGCGGGGTGGATCAAAGGACAAAGGACCCTTCGGGCGTTTGTGAAGCCGCCGGCTTTCATTTTTCGGAGCATACAGGTATGACCGCGGGGGACGGCAAAAAAGCCGGGCAGGAAAACCTTGCGGAGCAGGCGTTTGAAAACCCGCATGTGCGGGAAATCCTGCCAGAAGAATATGACGCAGTTTCCGACTGGATCAACCGTCGCCTGAAAGAAAGCTACAGTCTGTATGCCCATCGGTCTGCGGACTACATGGCAACGCTGTGCCGTGAGCTTGCAAGTGAAGGCGGACGGATCATGGGGATTTTTGACGGTGATCAGACACGGGAAGCATCTCTGAAAGGGGTATTTCTCTATACCACGGAGGGGGGACCGGAGATCACGGAGCCAGTCTGCGATCCGGAGGCGGAGGATCAGGTTTATGAGACCATCCGTATCTGGTCCGGCGTGTTGTCAGACAGTATCAGGGGAGAAGCTAAAAACAGAGAAAACGATCTGGATGCCGGCCACAGGGAGGGAGATCTGCGCGCAGCTTCCGTGGAGCCTGACAGGGAAGGATCCATGGTGAAGGAGATGGAGATCGTGGGGTGCAGTCCCAACCGTCCCGGCGTGCGGGAGAAATTTAAGGCCATGATACGCATTGTCTCTTTGGAGGAATGCATCCGCTTTGTGCCTGCAAGGGAAGCCTTTACACAGTGCATCCGTGTTACCGATCCCATTCTGGAAGAAAACAACGGCGTATTTCTGCTGTCCCTTTCCCCCAGCGGGAATTCTCTGAAACGGCTACAGGAAGAAAGCGGAGACTGTGTGGAGCTTACGATCGAGGAACTGGCCGCTCTGCTGTTTCACGATATTTTCCTGAATGAGGCGGTCTGAACTGCCGGAGGCGGATACCGGCGAAAAACTCCGCCTGCGCCCGCAGAAACAATGCAGGAACAAAAAGACTGTATGCCGCATTTTTGAACGTTGACAAACCGCAAAAAAATACATAAACTAGAACCATGCGAAGCCGGCGGGAGGAACAGACCTGCCAACAGAATCTGGAGGAAACCATGAAGATCTATAATACATTATCAAAAACAAAAGAAGAATTTGTCCCTGTGCGGGAAGGAAAGGTCAGCATGTACGTGTGCGGTCCCACCGTGTATAATCTGATCCATATCGGAAACGCAAGGCCCATGATCATTTTTGATACGGTGCGCCGTTATATGGAATACAAGGGATACGACGTGAATTATGTGTCAAACTTTACGGACGTGGACGACAAGATCATTGCGAAAGCCATTGCCGAAGGGGTGTCTGCATCGGAGATTTCAGAGAAATACATCGCGGAGTGCAAAAAGGATATGGAGGCCATGAATGTGAAACCTGCCACTGTCCATCCCCTTGCTACCCGGGAGATCGACGGTATGATCGAAATGATCCAGACGTTGATCGATAAGGGGTATGCTTACGTGGTGGAGGACGGCACCGTGTACTATCGTACCCGGAAATTTAAGGAGTATGGAAAACTCTCCAAGAAGAACATCGATGAACTGGAAGCCGGCAAGCGCATCGCTATTGAGGAGCAGAAGGAGGACGCGCTGGACTTTGTACTTTGGAAACCCAAAAAAGAAGGAGAGCCTTACTGGGAGTCTCCTTGGTGCGAAGGACGCCCGGGCTGGCATATCGAATGTTCTGTTATGGCGAAAAAATATCTGGGTGAGGAGATCGATATCCATGCAGGCGGTGAGGATCTGATCTTTCCTCACCATGAAAACGAGATCGCCCAGAGTGAAGCCGCCAACGGCAAGCCTTTTGCCAAATACTGGATGCACAACGGATTTCTGAATATTGACAACCGAAAGATGTCCAAGTCCTTGGGGAATTTCTTTACGGTCCGCGATATCAGTGAAAAATATGACCTGCAGGTGCTGCGGTTCTTTATGCTCAGCGCCCACTACAGAAGTCCGCTGAATTTCAGCGCGGATTTGATGGAGGCCTCCAAGAACGGGTTGGAGCGGATCGTCACTGCGGCCCAGAGGTTAAAGGAACTGGTAGATTCGGCCGGAAACGATCCGATGGACGAGAAGGAGCAGGCGCTGCTTACGGAGTCGGAAGGCTTTGTGAAAAAATTTGAGGCGGCCATGGAGGATGATTTTAATACCGCTGACGGCGTTTCCGCTATTTTTGAACTGGTGAAATTTGCCAACAGCAGCGCGCAGGCCGGCCAGTCGGGAGAATTCCTCCGGGCGCTTTACGGAATGCTTGCGAAACTCTGCGATATTATGGGAATCCTCATTGAGAAAAAGGAACAGGCGCTGGATGAGGAGATCGAGCGCCTGATCGAAGAACGTCAGGAGGCAAGAAAAGCGCGGGATTTTGCGAAGGCGGATCAGATCAGAAATGATCTGCTTGCCAGAGGGATTGTTCTGGAGGATACGAGAGAAGGCGTCAAATGGAAAAGAGCATGACCTTGGAAGGGCTGACAGAAAGGCTTGACACGAAGAAACTGGATCTGCGCACCTATTCTCCGCTGACACTTGCTTTTGTGGGAGACGGTATCTATGATCTGGTGATCCGCACCATGGTCGTCAGCGAGTCTAATACAAATAATCATGTTCTGCATAAAAAGACCGCGGCGCTTGTCAAGGCAGGCGCACAGGCACAGATGGCCGACGGCATTCTTCCCCTTCTTTCCTCGGAGGAAGAG
>CANQQN010000227.1 GCA_947625995.1 uncultured Lachnospiraceae bacterium | reverse complement strand
CGTCTTACCGATATCTCCGTACTGTTTTTTGTGGGAGTGAACGACGGCGCGGTACCAAAAGCCGGGCAAAGCGGCGGCGTTTTGTCTGAGCTTGAGAGAGAAAGCCTGCGGGAGGCAGAGATATCCCTTGCCCCTACCCAGAGGGAAAACTTTTTTATCCAGAAATTTTACTTGTATCTGCTTGTGACGAAAGCGTCAAAAAAGCTGTATGTTTCCTACTGCAGCGGCACGGTGGCCGGGGAGGCGCTTCGTCCATCCTATTTCATTCAGACGCTGCTGCGGATGTTTCCCGGTCTTTCTGTGGAAAAGATCTCGGAAAAAAACGGATTTCGTGACATAGAGACAAAGACGGAATTGCTTTCTTATCTGCAGAGAGGCTTTGCAGAGGAGGCGCCGGACGGAACATGGCGTGCCCTGTATGACAGGATGCGCGCAAAAGAGGAACTGCGGCCGGCGCTGATACGCATGGAAAAAGCCCATGGATTTGCGGGACAGGAGGCCGGTATCGGCAGCGCCCTTGCCCATGGACTTTATGATGGACTGTCCAGAGCCAGCGTCACCCGTCTGGAGACCTTCGCGGGATGTCCCTACGCCCATTTTCTCCAATATGGCCTGAAGCTTAAGGAACGGGAACTGTACCAGTTTACGCCGGTGGATAACGGCAATATTTTTCATGAGGCGCTGGAACGTTACGCAAACAAGCTTTCCATGGATGGATCGTCCATGGCGGACGATATGGGGGAACAGCAGGAAAAGCTGGCGGATCTGTGCATTGAGGAGAGTCTGGCGGCTCTGGGCGGCGACCGGCTGTTGGTTTCCGCAAGAGGCCGGTATCACGTACAGAGAATGAAACGGCTGATGCGCCGTACCGTTTGGGCTCTTGGCCAGCAGCTTCGCAGAGGACGATTCAGGACCGCGAATTTTGAATTGGATTTTTCATCCGAGGATGGGATCTATCCGGTCCCACTTTTTGACCACAGGGAGATCATGGCGCTTGGCGGAAGGATCGACCGTATGGATGTGCTGGATGAGGGAGACGGTCGGTATCTTCGCATTATTGATTATAAGACCGGCAAGAAGGAGTTTTCCCTGCTGAAATTTTACCATGGCCTGCAGCTACAGCTTGTGGTGTATCTTCAGGCGGCGGTTGAGATCCAGAAAAAGAAATATCCCGGTAAGCAGATCATTCCGGCAGGGGTTTTCTATTACCGTCTGGAGGATCCGATCCTAGAGGGGAACGCCGCGGCTCTGACGCAGGAAGAACGGCAGGAGCGGATACTGGAAAAGCTTAGGTTGGACGGTTATGTAAACAGTGACCGGGATATTCCGAAAAAAATGGACGGCAGCGGGATGCAAAGATCTGCCGTGATCCCCGTTTCGTATAATAAAAACGGGGATCTGGGAAAGACAGGGACCAAGGCGGCGAATACGGCGCAGATGGAACTGATGATGAACTACAGCGACCATATGCTGAGAAAATTGGGAGAAGGCATTCTTTCCGGAGATACCGCTCCAAGACCCTACCGTCTGGAACAGGAGCGGGCCTGCCGTTTCTGCCGGTTTGGAAGCATCTGCGGGTTTGACAGCCGGATTCCCTGTTACCGGTACCGCAGGCTGTCAACGCCGGGTATCGGCGCGATCTGGAAGGAGATGGAGGAAGCCCTATGGCAACGCAATGGACAAAGCAACAGCGGGAAGTGATCGATACGAGAGGCAGAAACCTGCTGGTCTCCGCAGCAGCCGGCTCCGGAAAGACTGCTGTCCTTGTGGAACGTATCCTGTCGCTGGTGACTGATCAGGAACATCCGGTGGATATTGACCGCCTTCTTGTGGTGACCTTCACAAAAGCGGCGGCGGGCGAGATGCGTCAGCGGATCGAACAGGGCCTGATGGCCCGGCTGGAAAAAGATCCGGAGGATCCCCGTCTTTCGCGGCAGCTGACGCTGCTTCATCACGGGCAGATCTGTACCATTGACAGCTTCTGCACTTATGTTCTGCGCAATTATTTCTATGCCATCGATCTGGATCCGGGATTCAGGGTGGCGGACGAGGGGGAACTGCGTCTTCTTAAAGAGGATGTGATCAGAAAACTGCTGGAGGATCATTTTGAAAAAGCCGGCGCCCCCTTTCTGAATTTTATCGAGTATTTTGCAACGGGAAAAAACGATGAGAATATAGAGGAACTGATCCTGAAGCTATATGATTTTGCCAACAGCCATCCAAGGCCGCAAAAATGGCTTGCAGAGTGTGACGCCGTGTACCGCATGACTTCCTCGGAGGAGCTTCAGGCTTCTGAAATGTGGCGCATATTCGTACAGCATGTGAGATACCGGCTGGAAGGGCTTCTTGCCTGTTGCCGGGAAGCGAAGGATCTTGTTGACAGCAAGGACGGCCCCCATTTTTACAACGAGGCGCTGGCGGCGGAGAGAAAGACAGTGGAGGAAATGCTGGCGGCGGATCATTGGGAGCAGTGGCGCAAGATCCTGCGGGACAGAAGCTCTCTGCGGCTTCCGGCGCCCAGAAAAGAACAGGTGGATCCGAAGTTAAAAGCGCTTGCCGCAGACCGGATCAGGACGGTGCGGGAAAGTCTAAAGGAGCTTTCGGAGGAATATTTTGCCTTTTCTCCGGAGGAGATCCTTGGACAGCTGCAGATGGCGGCGCCCGCCGTACATACCCTTGTGGAACTGACCCTTGACTTCGGGAAACGATTTTACGAAAAAAAACAGGAAAAAAATATCTTGGATTTTTCTGATCTGGAACACTTAACCCTTCAGATACTGACAGACGACGAAGGGAATCCTACGGAGATTGCCGGCAGCTTCCGCGAATATTTTGAAGA
>CANQQN010000226.1 GCA_947625995.1 uncultured Lachnospiraceae bacterium | reverse complement strand
CCGCCTTCTTTTGCCGGACTTCCAGCAGTTTCCACGTTATCATACCATATCCCGGCGGCAATTTCAAACCCAACCCACGTTCTGCACAAAAAAAGAGACAGACCGTCAAAAGACGTCTCTGTCCCTTTTCTCTTCACTGCGGATCAGCCCGCCGGGCATACTTTTTGACACGGCTTCATCCAAGTCTCGCCGCAAGCGCCCCGTTCTCCACATCGATTATGATTTTGCTGCCCATCTCAATGTCCTGTCCTAAAAGCAGCCGTGCCGCAAGGGTTTCCACATTCTTCTGCAAAAACCGCTTCAGCGGGCGGGCGCCATAGGTGGGATCGTAGCCATGCTCCACCACGTAATCTACCGCCGCATCGGTAAGTTCCACCGTCACCTCCCGGTCTTTTAACCGTTCGTTCAATTCCCTCATCAAAAGGTCCACGATGGAGCGGATGTCTGTCTTCGTCAATGGCTTGAACAGGATTGTCTCGTCCAGCCGGTTGAGAAATTCCGGACGGAAATGGTTGCGCAGTTCGTTCATCACCATCTCTTCGCACTCCGGCTTGATCTCACCGTCTGCGTCAATGCCTTCCAGCAGGTACATGGAACCGATGTTGGAAGTCATAATGAGGATGGTGTTTTTGAAATCCACGGTGCGGCCCTTGGAATCGGTGATCCGCCCGTCGTCCAGCACCTGAAGGAGTACGTTGAACACGTCGGGATGCGCCTTCTCCACCTCGTCAAACAGCACCACACTATAAGGCTTTCTGCGAACGGCTTCCGTCAACTGGCCCCCTTCCTCGTAGCCTACATATCCGGGAGGCGCGCCGATAAGCCTTGCCACCGAATGCTTCTCCATATATTCGCTCATATCAATGCGGATCATATTCTGCTCGTCGTCAAAAAGACTCTGGGCCAGCGCCTTTGCAAGCTCCGTCTTGCCTACGCCGGTAGGCCCGAGAAACAGGAAGGAACCAATAGGCTTGCTGGGATCCTTGATCCCCGCCTTGGAACGCAGGATCGCATCCGTCACCCGCTGCACGCCTTCCTCCTGACCGATAACCCGCTTATGAAGCTCGCTGTCCAGATGCAGGATCTTGCTGCGCTCACCCTCCGTCAGCTTCGCCACAGGAATACCCGTCCACCGGGACACAATCTTCGCGATCTCCTCCTCGGTGACACTCTCATGCACAAGGGTCATATGCTTCTGATGAGTCTTCTCTTCCTCCTCGGCAAGCAGCTTGGTAAGCCTCGGCATCTCGCCGTACTGCAGTTGGGCCAGCTTTTCGTAATCGCTTTCCCTATTTGCCATCTGGATCTGACGGTTCAGTTCCTCCATCTCTTCCCGAAGCTTCTGCACCCGCTCTACAGAGGCCTTTTCATTGTCCCACTGAGCCTTCTTGCCTGCAAATTCTTCGTTGAGTTGGGACAGTTCCTTCTGCAGATCCTGAAGGCGCTCCTGACTCATGCGGTCCGTTTCCTTTTTCAGCGCCGTCTCCTCAATCTTCAGCTGCGTGATCTTTCTCTGCAGTTCATCCAATTCCGTTGGCATGGAGTTTAATTCCGTTTTGATCAGCGCGCAGGCCTCGTCTACCAGATCAATGGCCTTATCCGGCAGGAACCGGTCGCTGATATAGCGGTGAGACAGCACTGCCGCGGACACAAGGGCGGCGTCGGTGATCTTTACTCCATGGTACACCTCGTAGCGTTCCTTCAGCCCCCGGAGAATGGAGATGCTGTCCGCCACCGTAGGCTCGTCTACAAGCACCGGCTGGAACCGACGCTCAAGGGCGGCGTCCTTCTCGATATACTGACGGAATTCATCCAGCGTGGTGGCGCCGATACAGTGCAGTTCTCCTCTTGCCAGCATGGGTTTTAACATATTTCCCGCATCCATGGCGCCGTCGGTCTTGCCTGCGCCCACAATGGTATGCAGCTCATCAATGAACAGAATGATCTGCCCGTCGCTTTTCTTAACCTCCTCCAGAACGGCCTTCAGCCGCTCCTCAAACTCGCCCCGGTACTTGGCGCCGGCCACCAGCGCGCCCATATCCAGTGAAAACAGACGTTTATCCTTTAGGCCGTCGGGCACGTCGCCCCGGACAATCCGCTGAGCAAGCCCTTCCACCACGGCAGTCTTGCCTACGCCGGGCTCGCCGATGAGAATCGGATTATTTTTTGTCTTCCGGGACAGGATACGGATCACATTGCGGATCTCGCCGTCACGGCCGATGACCGGATCCAGCTTTTCTTCTCTGGCACGCTCCACCAGATCATAACCGTATTTTGACAAGGTATCATAAGTAGCTTCCGGATTGTCGGTGGTCACCCGCTGGTTGCCCCGGACCGTGGAAAGCGCCTGCAGAAACCGCTCCCTGTTGATGCCGAACTGCTTATACAATTCCTTGCACTGTTTGTTGGCATACTTCAAAAGGGACAAAAACAGATGCTCCACGGACACATATTCGTCCCCCATCTGCTTCGCCTCGTCCTCCGCGGAGATCAGCGCCTGATTCATAGGCTGGCTCATGTAAACCTGCCCGCCGGAAACCTTTGGCCGCTTATTCAGCAGTCCTTCCACCGCGTCGATAAACTGCTCCGGCACGATCTCCATCTTTTCTACCAGCTTCTTTAGCAGGCTGTCCTCGCCGGTGAGCAGGGCGTACAAAAGATGCTCCTGATCAATCTCCTGATGACCGTACTCGTATGCCGTTTTTTCGCAATCGTTGATGGCCTGAATTGATTTCTGCGTAAATTTGTTGATATTCATAGATACCCCTCCATTCCGCATGCGCCGGTGCATTTTGACCGGAACATGGAAATACAGACCTGATTCTGGTCTGTTCTATGGTTACTATAACACATGTTGTTAGCACTGTCAAC
>CANQQN010000225.1 GCA_947625995.1 uncultured Lachnospiraceae bacterium | reverse complement strand
CTCCGCTGTCGGAGCGTTTACCGGCTGTTTGATCCGGGGCGCTTTGATCTGCGGTGTTTTCATGGCAGGCGCCTTGATCTTTTCTGAGATCTCCGCGTTAAATTGGGGCATAGTGCCCTGACCGATATACTCGCTTTCTTCTCTGGCTTGGATCGCCGCCTCTTCCTGATCATTTTCCGCTTCGGCCTCCCAGAGAAGCTGCGCGGCCTTTTCTTCTCTGGCCGCATCCAGAGCGTCCTTTCTGGCCTTTTCCAGTTCCGCGTAAGAGGGAAGATTCCCTGTTCCTGCTTTTCTCCCCTTTGTCTTCAGGTCTTCAAAATTCTTCTGGGCCCGCTTTTTCTTTTCCTCGGCTTCCGCCTTTTTCTGAATGGTTTCCTCTGCCTTGTGGGGCTTTGGCGCGGCATTGTCCAGTTTCTGCTGCTGTTCCCCGGTAAGCGGCTGATACTTCTTCTTTAGCTGCAGGGCCTTCAGCACATAGCGCCCGGTGCCAAACCACAGGTTGATCTCGTCGCATTCCGCCACGCACTTGTCGATCATGCCGGCCTCCCCGTAAAGCTTCGCCAGCTCATAGGCCCAGCGCTCATGATAATCCGATTCCTTCAGTTCCTCAAGAATGGAGATCAGCGTCTCCGTGGAAGCGCCGCTTGCCACGTAGATCTTATAGCGGAGCACATACAGGTTGATATCGTAGGGCGCCGCTTTCTCATATTCCTTATAAAAATGGATGCTGTCCTCGTAGTCGTTTAATTTGATCGAGAGCTCCGCAAGACGGTAAATGATGATACGGCTCTGGGGCTGTAGCTGATAAGCACGCAGATAGATGGCCTTGCTGTCCTCAAACATGCCGCAACGCTCGTAAACCTCACCTGCCAGACAGAGCATATTAACATTTTTCGATTTATCCCAGTCGATGGTGTTGGCAACCTCCATGGCATCCTGATACCATTCTGCCTTCATCAATTCTTTAATCTCTTCGTATTTTACTTTAACCTCATACCGTTCCAAAGTTCCATCTCCATCCTAATGTGCAAGCCGCATGTATCTAATTTATCTTATCACAGGCAATGCGTATTTGTCAAAAAAAAGGGGATTTTTCGCCATCAATTCACACATTTTTCTCTTTCTTCTTTTTCTTTTTTATTCCGTACCCGAAGATCCGTAAAAAATGTCTTCAAAATTCCCGCGCACGCTTCCTTCAGAACGCCGTTTTCAAATTCTACCTGATGATTAAAACCCGGTTCCTGCAAGATATTCAGCACGCTCCCCGCGCATCCTGCCTTGGGGTTCATGGCGCCCACCACCACCCGCTTGATCCGGGCCTGCACAATGGCTCCGGCGCACATGGGACAGGGTTCCAGCGTAATGTAGGCGGTGCAGTCCTCCAGCCGCCAGTCGCCGATGACCTTCCCGGCTTTTCGGATAGCGGTGATCTCTGCATGGGACAGGGTGCTTTTGTCCGTATTCCTGCGGTTGTAGCCCCGCCCGATCACCTTGCCGTCATAGACGATGACGCATCCGATGGGAACCTCTCCCAGCGCCAGCGCTTTTTTTGCCTGCGTAAGTGCCTGTTTCATATACCTTTCGTCTGTACTTAACATACTGTCCCTCCTGTTATGAAGACCGCGGATCTTCCTGTTTAACACTATATTTGACGCGTTCAGAAAATTTCGGTATACTGTATCTGCATAGGAAAACCAATGACGTAAGACAAGGAGAATTCGTGTAAAAAATAAGCTCGATAGCATATTTTTCACACGTCAATTTGTGCCGGAGCGTCACAAATTGCTTTGATGGCAGATGAGAAATCGCATTCGCGAATTTCTCATCGCCCCGTCGCGTAAACGCTCCGGAATGGAGATTTTTATGAAAATACACGGCCTCAACAAAACCACACTTCTGGACTATCCCGGCCACGTGGCCGCCACTGTTTTTCTTGGAAGCTGCAACTTCCGCTGTCCCTTCTGTCAGAATGGCAGTCTGGTAACAGATCCCGGCTCCCAGCCTGTGATCCCGGAGGAGGAAGTGCTTTCCTTCTTAAAAAAACGCCGCTCCATTCTGGAGGGCGTCTGCATCACCGGCGGAGAACCTACCCTCGACAAAGATCTGCCTGCATTCATAGAAAAGATCAAGGCCCTTGGATATCTTGTGAAGCTGGACACCAACGGCTACCGCCCCGATGTGCTGCGGTCTCTCTGTGAGGCAGGGCTGGTGGATATGGTTGCCATGGATATCAAATCCTCCAAAGAGGGTTATCCAAAAGCAAGCGGCGTCCCCGGCCTTTCGATTTCCCTTGTGGAAGCCTCCGCAGACTATCTCATGAACGGAAAAATTCCGTATGAATTCCGCACGACCGTGGTACGGGAATTACATACGGAACAGGATTTTATCTCCATCGGAAACTGGATCGCCGGCTGCAGCGCCTATTATCTGCAAAGCTACCGGGATTCCGAGGACGTACTGGTAAAAGGGTTTACCGCTTATACGCCGGAGGAGCTTGTACATGTCCGGGATATCCTGCGAAAAACCATTCCCCACACCGAGATCCGGGGCGTGGATATCTCATAAAAAACTCGCGCTTACAGCAAACGGCTGGCGGCAGTATTTCTAAGATCTCATGTCATAACAACTCCATGATCTTGTCCGCCAGCGTCCCGAACCGGGCCAGCGTCAGCGCTTCCCCACGCACGGCAGGATCCAGACCCACATCTGCAAGAACCCCGCCGATCTGCTCCTTGGACAGCGGCAGCCCTGCGCCGTTGGCAAGGGCGTTCACAAGGGTCTTTCTGCGCTGGTTGAAGGAGGCGCGGATCAGCCGAAACAAAAGAGCTTCGTCCCGCACCTGCACAGGAGGCGTCCCGTGCCCGGTAAGCCGTACCACCGCGGACCCCACATTGGGCCGGGGGATAAAGCAGTTGGGCGGCACATTG
>CANQQN010000224.1 GCA_947625995.1 uncultured Lachnospiraceae bacterium | reverse complement strand
TGCTTTCGGCAGGTTTTTCCGCCAACCAGATCCTGTTTAACAGCCGGGCGTTTCTATGGGGCGATCTCCAGTTTGGAGATACCAGCGGAAAGCTATACCAGTACCAGACAAATACGGAAAATTGAGGGACAGATGCCGTTTGGATGCTTCAGGGATGAAAGACGGATGACTGCATCTGGTAAAACAGATATAGAATGTTTTATCGGAAAGGGGATTCTCATGCATACACGAATAAAAGACATATTTTACGTATGTCTCACTGGAATATTGATATTGCTGGCAGTTGTGTCCGTTATCAGGGAAGCGGGCGTTGGTTTGAAAAGGACTTCAGGCCGGCAGACGGAGGAAACGGCGGCGCAGGTGGTTGATCATTCCGGGGACGCCGGAGGAGAAGGGAGCAATACAAAGGAATCTGTGGGAAAAGAAGCCGCAAACGGCGACGGGGAGGATATCCGGGATGAAGACGGAGAAATCCAAAAAGAGGATTGGAAGCTGATCTTAGTGAATTTTGAAAATGCCCTGCCGGAGGATTTTTTTGTGGAGTTGAAATGGCTGGACCAGAAGCATGCTGTGGATGCCCGGTGCTACGACGCCCTGCAAAGGATGCTGGAAGACTGCCGTAAGGAAGGACTCGAACCGCTGATCTGTTCCTCCTACCGTACCCGGGAAAAGCAGGAGTCCCTGTTCAGCAACAAAGTACAGCGTCTGCTGGATCAGGGCTATTCGTATGAAGACGCGGTAGAGACAGGCTCCGGCGAGGTGGCGGTGCCGGGAAAAAGCGAGCATCAGACAGGTCTTGCGGTGGATATCGTGGATGAACGCTATCAGCTGCTGGATGAACGGCAGGAGACAACGGATGTGCAGAAATGGTTGATAGCAAACAGTTGGAAATATGGCTTCATTCTTCGGTATCCGCCGAAGAAGAGCCATATTACGGGGATCATCTATGAACCGTGGCACTACCGTTATGTGGGAAAGAAAGCCGCGACCGAGATCCATGATAAAGATATCTGTCTGGAGGAGTATTTACAATAAAACAGGAGATGGCACCACATAAAAGTACATCACGATAAAATGGCAGATGCTTCCCGCCATGACAAATACGTGAAAGATCTCGTGGGAACCGAAATTTTTGAATCGGGCGTTGAACAGCGGCATTTTCAGGGCGTAAATAACGCCGCCGACGGTATACAGGATCCCGCCTGCCAGAAGCCAGTAAAAGCCGCCCCCTGCAAGCCTGTGATACAGGGGCGCAAAGGAAAATACGCAGACCCAGCCCATGGCGATGTAGAGCACGGAGGAAAACCACTTGGGGCAGGTGATCCAGAAAAATTTGATGATCATGCCGAGAATGGCGATCCCCCAGACACAGGCCAGCATCAGATAGCCGACTTTTCCGTGGAGTACGATCACACAGATGGGGGTATAGGAGCCGGCAATAAATACAAAGATCATCATATGATCGATCTTGCGCAGGATCTTGTTGACCTTTTCGGAAATGTCAAGGGTGTGATAGATGGTGCTGGCACTGTAAAGGAGCAGCATGCTGGTCATGAAAACAGCGCATGTGATCAGGTAGGAAGGGTTGCTCTGCTGGCCGGCCCGGATAAAGAGGGGCAGTGCGGCCCCTACGGTCATAAGGATACCGATAAAATGCGTGATGGCGCTTCCCGGATCTTTGATCTGTAATGTAGTTTCTTTCATAATGACCTCCATTCCGGAGCTTTATGTGAAAAATCGGTATAGCAGCGCGATTTTTCACATGAAACTCCTGTTCTAAGATTGTAAGCTCATCAATATGGGAAATTATTATAATTCAACAAGTAGTATTAAAAACTATATCTGTTTATATTCATATTACAACATGTGAATAAAATATGCAACCATTTTCTGTAAAAATTCTGTGAAAAAGGGTCTGCTATTTAAAATTCCCTTGACGAATCTGAATGATTCCTATATGATAATAGTAATTATTACTAATATGATAAGGAGAAGGGCGATACTGTGGCAGTTGAAAAATACAGCAGGCAGAGAGAATCCATCAGGAAAAATCTGGCCGGGCGAAGGGATCATCCCACAGCGGATATGGTGTATCTGGATATCCGGAAAGAGTTTCCGAATATCAGCCTTGGTACCGTTTACCGCAATCTGTCGCTGCTGGCTCAGCTTGGAGAGATACAGAAAATTTCCGTATCCGATGGGCCGGACCGGTTTGACGGGAGGACGAAGCCCCATGATCATTTTTTCTGCAAAGAGTGCGGCTGTGTACTGGATTTTCAGTTGACAGACACGGACAATCGGCTGCAAAGGCAGGCCGGAAAAGGCTTTGAAGGCCGGATCGACGGGCAGACAGTACAGTTTTTCGGCGTTTGTCCCGACTGTTTAAAAAAACAGACGGGAAAAGTTCATGTTAGTAATGAAAATTATATTTTATAAGGAGAGGATCAAAATGAAAAAGTATGTATGTCAGGTATGTGGTTATGTTTATGAGGGAGATTCCGCACCCGACGAATGTCCCCAGTGCCATGCTCCCGCATCCAAGTTCACAGAGCAGGCAGGCGAGATGAGCTGGGCAGCCGAGCATGTGGTTGGCGTTGCGCAGGGAGTTTCCGAGGATATTCTTGCAGACCTTCGCGCAAACTTCAACGGAGAGTGTACAGAGGTTGGCATGTACCTTGCAATGGCAAGGGTTGCTCATCGGGAAGGCTATCCGGAGATCGGCCTGTACTGGGAAAAGGCCGCTTACGAAGAGGCGGAGCATGCGGCAAAATTTGCTGAACTTCTGGGTGAAGTGGTGACAGACAGCACAAAGAAGAACCTTGAGATGAGAGTGGAAGCCGAGAACGGCGCCACCGCAGGCAAATTTGACCTTGCAAAGCGTGCAAAAGCAGCAAATCTGGATGCGATTCACGATACCGTCCATGAAATGGCAAGGGACGAGGCGAGACACGGCAAGGC
>CANQQN010000223.1 GCA_947625995.1 uncultured Lachnospiraceae bacterium | reverse complement strand
TGGCTTTGATGGCGGTCAGAAGATCTGTGGCGCTTTTTTTGCAGCCCAGCATCCGCACATAGGCGGGATGTCCTGCGGCGTTCGCCATTTCAAGGTCGGATCTTGTGAGATCCAGCAGGATATGGAGCAAGGCCCGTCGGATCCTCGCCTGCGTCAGGTCTTTTGTTTTGCACAGATTGGAGAACCGGGCGAAATCGCTGTATTCAAATAGTTTTTTTGAAATGATCGCAGAGAGTTCATTTCCCACATCAAGGTATTCCGTAAAAGATCCTTGTTCAGACCACCGGGACAGAAGCCTGTAATGCAGAGGAACGGAAATATCGTTTTCAAACAGAAAGGGGAAAGGTTTGCCCATTTTGAACTGTTTTAATATATTGTCCGGAACAAAGGGCTGCAGCAAGTCATAGAGATCCGTGTCTTCTGAATGGGCAGAGATCAGGTTTCGCAGCGCGCCGGCAGAAGCGAAGGGAGGTATGAGCGCATCACTGTGATAACCGCTGTCGCAGCGCTTTACAGATACCGGCGTTATCGGGCTATTTTGCTGTTTAAGGGCTTTTAGGTATTCCAGCGCCAGAATATTGTTGGGCGCGGACAGCAGATCCGGAATCTTTTCTTCCTGTCCGGGGAATATCCGGCACAGGGCGTTGCTTCTTGCGGCAGGATAAGTGAGGCCTTCTGAGAGAAGCTGTCTCAGAAGCTGTCTGTATTCACAGGATTCTTCTGTAAGAAATGCGGCCAGATCTTCAAGCAAAGCCATGTTCTCTGTTTCACATCCAAAACAAAGCGTGTCAACGGTGCCAAGACAGTTTAAGACAGAGACGGCCCCTCCGGCAAATGTTTCCGCGCTGGACGTCGCGTAGAGCACAGGCAGTTCAAGCACAAGATCTGCTCCGTTTTCCAATGCCGCCTGCGTGCGGATATATTTATCTGCAATGGCGGGAGCCCCTCGCTGTACAAAATCTCCGCTCATGACCACGACGCAGTGATCGGCGCCGGTTATTTCTTTTGCCTTCCTCAAAAAATAGGCATGTCCGTTATGAAAAGGATTGAATTCCGCGATTACGCCTGTAACCTTCATCAGTACCTCCATAGTTTCAGATCTTTTTTAAATCTTTTATCCTTTCACAGTATAGCAAAAAAGTACCACGGCAACAAGCGTCTGTTTTTTGTTTTATTTCATGGAAAATTATAGTTTTTTGGAAAAAATACCCTTGTGCATTTTTGGCAGCAAGGGTATAATTGTGTCATGAGAATTACTACCTTAATACGAAAGGAGCTATTTACAATGGGATTTATTGATGTAATCAAAGAACGCGCGAAGGCAGACAAAAAGACTATCGTTCTGCCGGAGACAGAAGACCGCAGAACCTATGAGGCTGCCGCACAGATTTTAAAAGAGGGCACCGCGAATATCATTCTTGTTGGCACGAAGGAAGCTGTTGAAAAGGGCAGCGAAGGTCTGGATATTACAGGTGCTGTGGTGGTGGACCCCGCAACAAGCGAGAAGACCCAGAGCTACATCGATAAGCTGGTGGAGCTTCGTCAGAGCAAGGGGATGACCCCTGATCAGGCAAAGGATATCCTTTTGAACCAGTATTTATATTACGGTGTCATGATGGTAAAAATGGGAGATGCAGACGGTATGGTTTCCGGGGCATGCCATTCTACCGCAGATACCTTGAGACCCTGCCTGCAGATCTTAAAGACAAAGCCCGGCACCAAACTGGTGTCCGCATTTTTCGTGATCGTAGTGCCTAATTGCGAATATGGCGCAAACGGCACATTTATCTTCGGTGATTCCGGCCTTGTACAGAATCCTGATCCCGAAGAGCTTGCGGCCATTGCCGGTTCCTCTGCGGAATCTTTCCGGCAGTTGGTAGGAGAGGAGCCCATCGTGGCCATGCTTTCCCATTCCACAAAGGGAAGCG
The DNA here is from genome assembly GCA_947625995.1 of uncultured Lachnospiraceae bacterium. Classification (GTDB taxonomy): domain Bacteria; phylum Bacillota; class Clostridia; order Lachnospirales; family Lachnospiraceae; genus CANQUC01. The sequence goes on along the minus strand of CANQQN010000223.1, from coordinate 1,056 downwards.
CAAAGCATCCTGACGTTGACAAGGTTCTCGAAGCTACAAAGATCGCAAAAGAACTGTATCCCGATGTCAAGCTTGACGGAGAGTTCCAGTTGGATGCTGCTATCGTTCCCAGCGTAGGCCAGTCCAAGGCTCCCGGCAGCGACATTGCCGGCAAGGCAAACGTGCTTGTATTTCCTGATCTGGATGCAGGCAATATCGGCTACAAGCTGGCCCAGAGGCTTGCGAAAGCGGAAGCCTACGGACCGATCACCCAAGGTATCGCAAAGCCTGTCAACGATCTTTCCAGAGGCTGCAGTGCAGAGGATATCGTAGGCGTGGTGGCCATTACAGCCGTTCAGGCACAGGCACAGTAAGATGATCTTTGCCGGTTTTGCCGGCGGCCATTTGTTCTGGCTTCGAGATTATAGATAGAATAAATGATAGAAAAGAGGATAAGAAGATGAATGTTTTAGTGATTAACTGCGGCAGTTCTTCCCTGAAATTCCAGTTGATCGATTCTGTCAGCGAGCAGGTGCTGGCAAAGGGTCTCTGCGAGAGGATCGGCATTGAGGGCAGCCGTATTGTATATCAGCCCGCAGGCGGCGACAAGATTACGACAGAATCACCCATGCCTACCCATAAGCAGGCGATCCAGATGGTGCTTGACTCTCTTACAGACAGCAAGAACGGCGTGATAGGAAGTCTGGATGAGGTTGGCGCCGTAGGTCACAGAGTGGTACATGGCGGTGAAAAATATGCTTCCTCCGTTGTGCTGAATGAGGAAGTGATCGCTGCCATCGACGAGTGCAGCGACCTTGCGCCCCTTCACAATCCTGCGAACCTTATCGGTATCCGGGCCTGTCAGGAACTGATGCCCGATACGCCTATGGTGGCGGTGTTTGATACCGCATTCCATCAAACCATGCCTGAAAAAGCGTATATTTATGGATTGCCTTACAAATACTATACCGACTATAAGGTAAGAAGATACGGATTCCATGGAACAAGCCACAGCTTTGTTTCCAAGAGAACCGCTGAATTTCTTGGCAAGGACATCAACAATATGAAGATCATTGT
>CANQQN010000222.1 GCA_947625995.1 uncultured Lachnospiraceae bacterium | reverse complement strand
TGCAAGCACTGCCACGATTCCGCCGCCGACGGTCAGGGAGATCTCTTCTATCTGTTCTCCGTCATCAATATGCAGTAGCTCCACAATCTCGTCACCGCCAAGGATCTGCTCGATCTCTTCCTCCTGATCGACATAATCCTTTGTGTTCTGCCCCTTTTCAGAAGAATCGATATACTCAGAAATCTTTTTCACGGTTTCCTCCGTCCACCCAATCTGAAATCCATTTCTGAAATGGAGTAAGGGATTGCTGTCAAGCTTTCCGTTCAGGCTCCGGCCCGCTATAAAGAAAACCAATCCCAGCACGCAAAATACTGCCGCAAGGATCAGGCAGACCTTTGTAAACTTCTTCATGCGCGGGCACCTCCTCTGGAGAACAATTTTCTAAACAGCTTCCCGATTCCTTTGAAAACGGCGGGGATCAGGCTCCCGCACGCCCATACGGAAAAGATCAGGCACAGAATTCCTACGGCAAGCATCAAAAACCCGGTTCCTGCTGTCAGCAGCGCGTTCCCCGGTGAACCGATCATAAAGAAGGACGCAAAGATCATGCCGACGCCGGTAGCGATCCCGGCCACCGTCAGGGAAACCGCCGTGATCACCGCCGCAAAGATCACCGCAAAAAACGCAATGACAAGTCCAAGGATCGTACCGGCAAGCCCAACCAGAAAACCGCCCACCGGCACTGCCAGAAGAATGCAGAGGATCACCACAAGAATAATCTTTGAAGCATCCCAGTTTGTCTTCTTTTTTTGCTTTTCCTCAGCTTTTTCGGTAGATTTCCCGTCATTTTGAGACCGGGTATCAGACGACTGCCCAAAACTGCCTGCAGGCGCCTGCATTGTATCATTGCATTGATCCCGATAACCCTGCTCTGTATATTCTCCCGCGTCAGACTCCCCGTACAAGCCGTCCCGGATAGTTCGGGCCACACGCTCCGGACTGCCAAGCTCCCGGATAACAATGGCTTCGTTCTCCGGCCCGGCGTCCTCAAAATAATCCCGGTAGTACTCCAGCGCGTTTTCTCTCTCCACAGGCGAAATGTCATAAAGAAGCGCCTCTAGCTTTTTCAAAAATTCTTCGCGGTTCATACAGCCACCCTCCCTTCCAGCACAGATGAGATCTTTCCCGAATAGATCTTCCACTCTGCGCAGTACAGACGGAGTTGGGCGTCTCCCCGCTCTGTCAGCTTGTAATATCTGCGGTTCCTGCCGCCATATTCCATGTCGTAGACTTCCAGACAGTGATCCTTCTGCAGACGCCGGAGTACCGGATAGAGGGTGGATTCCGACACGTCTATGATCTGCCGCACATCCTGCGTGATACGGTAACCGTAAGTCCCCTTTGCGTCTCGGGACACTACAGCCAGCACAATGGCGTCTAAAAGCGCCGCGCCGGTATTAAAGATCATCCAGACCACTCCTTTCTGCATAATGCTATTCAATTTTATAATATTATATATCATATAATATTGTTTGTCAATCATTATTATAGAGTCGAAAAAAAAGAAGCATCGCCTGTCCGGATCTATTTCAGGATCAAACAGCACCTATGCTTCTTTTACCATTTATAATATAAAATACAATATCTCCCCGGGGGGTTTCGCTTTTCATCAGGAACTGCCGAAATCCTGAGGTCCCCTTAACAACAGGGTCCCGGAAATCCACAACACATGGAAAACGCGATCATATTGCAGCACATATCGTCCATGGCGCTTCTTGGCCGCCCGTAACCGTAACCCTGCGTCTGATACCAAGTGCCGCCGCCCTGAATGCGCTGCAACAGCGCCTGATACTGATAGTTATTTGGCTCCATGGCCACAGCCCGCTTAGCGCTGTCAAGGGCCTGCATCTGATTGCCAAGTCCAACGCTTGCCGCCGCATGAACATAGTACCACCGGGCAGTTCGGTTTCCGCCCCAATTGTTCAGGATATTCATGGCCTCCTGAAAATGACCGTTGTTCACATAATTCAGCGCGGCCTGCAGCTGCAGATCTTCCTCGGACATATTTTGGGAGGCCGTCTGTCCGCCAAAGCCTCCAAAGCCGCCGAAACCGCCGAAGCCGCCCTGACCAAAGCCGCCATAACCACTCTGGCCGTAGCCGCTATAGCTATCGCCGCCCTGCTCACGCATCTTCATGATCTGATCGTAAGCCATCTGCACCTGCTTGAACTTTTCTTCCGCAAGCTTTGGATTGGGGCTGTTGATATTCGCGTCGGGGTGATACTGGCGGCTTAATTTTCGATAAGCCTTTTTTACTTCCTCATCGGTGGCCTGTGGCGACACACCAAGCACTTTATAGGGATCCATGTTTCTCCTTTTCTTCTGCCTTCTTCATGCGGATAAAGTCGTGCTTCACCCACACGCCGGCATATATGATGTTTCTAAGCAATTCCACGTTTTGCAGAATGGGAAGCTTTTCAAAAGCCGCGGCGACCTCCGCCATCAGAAGCTCCAGCATTTCCTCACAGGTCTGCTCATAATCGTCCTCCTTGGAAAGCTGCGCAAGGGGATTATAACAGCCCTTTTTCAGATCCTTTTCCAGATCCTCATAAGCGTCCATCAGATAAATAAATTTCCCCAGCGTCATTCCCATAGCAGCCAGATGCTTCGTCCATACGTCGGGCTCCACGACAAAAATCGCCCTCAATATCTGGCCCGTATAACCTGCCACCCGGTCAAGCTCTTGGCAGTTTTCCTTTTCTGCTTTCCGGAGGCCGTAAACCGCTTTTTTTACCATTCGGCATTGTCTGGGATATTGTTGTTTCAGATCCTGATGATGCTTTTCCAGAAGCCTTGCGCCTGCGGCGCCAAGCAAACGGCGCTCGTCACGCCAGTCGTCCAGAAAATGATAATAGGTAAGCAGGATCGTCATATCCGCCCCATATTCCGTAAAATCGGTTTTCGTAATGGCGCGCTTCCTTGTGGGATGCACCTTGCAGCGGACTTTTGTCCTCTGTTCTTCGCTTTCATAAAGCGCCGACAAAAG
>CANQQN010000221.1 GCA_947625995.1 uncultured Lachnospiraceae bacterium | reverse complement strand
CCCCGCAGCTTCTCCTTCAACAATCCTTTCGGAGCCTGTCCGGAGTGTTTCGGTCTGGGCTATAAGATGGAGTTCGCGCCGGAACTCATGATCCCGGACCGGTCGCTGAGTCTTAACGAGGGGGCCATTGTGGTGCTTGGATGGGCTTCCAGTACGGATCCCTCCAGTTTTACCCATGCGGTTCTGCGGGCATTGGCGGAAGAATACAATTTTAGTCTGGATATTCCATTTCAGGACTTGCCTGAACGGATACAAGATATTATAATAAATGGTACAAACGGTCATTCCGTAAAAGTGCATTACAAAGGACAGCGGGGAGAAGGCGTCTACGACGTGGCCTTTGAGGGCCTGATCCGTAATGTACAGCGCAGGTACCGGGAGACAGCCTCCCAGACCATGAAAGAGGAATATGAGACATTTATGAATATTACTCCCTGCAAGGCCTGCGGCGGCCAGCGTCTCAAAAAAGAAAGCCTTGCGGTGACTGTTTGTGATAAGAACATTCATGAAATTACGTCTATGTCAATCGGAAGTCTGCAGGATTTTTTGTCGGCAATGAACCTTTCCACCCAGCAAAAACGAATAGGCAGTGAGGTCCTCAAAGAGATCAGGGCGCGCATCGGGTTTCTGGTAGATGTGGGATTGGATTATCTTACTCTGGCGAGAGGCACGGCGTCCCTGTCCGGCGGCGAAGCCCAGCGCATCCGTCTGGCTACCCAGATTGGATCCGGTCTTGTGGGCGTGGCCTATATTCTGGATGAGCCCAGCATCGGCCTGCATCAGCGGGACAATGACAAACTGCTCGGCACCCTCTGTCATCTGCGGGATCTGGGGAATACCCTGATCGTGGTGGAGCATGACGAGGACACCATGCTGGCGGCCGATCATATTGTGGATATCGGACCCGGCGCAGGGGAGCAGGGCGGCACCGTGGTGGCGCAGGGTACGGCAAAGGACATTATGAAATGTAAGGAATCCATCACCGGCGCTTATCTTTCCGGCAGGCTGAAGATCCCTGTGCCCAAGGAACGCAAAAAGCCTACAGGATTTCTGAAGGTTATCGGCGCAGCCCAGAATAATCTGAAAAATATCGACGTGGAGATCCCACTTGGAGTGATGACCTGCGTGACAGGCGTGTCCGGCTCCGGCAAAAGTTCTCTTGTGAATGAGATTATCTACAAACGGCTGGCAAGAGATCTGAACAGAGCAAGGACGATCCCCGGCGCGCATAAAAAGATCGAGGGCATCAAACAGCTTGACAAGGTGATCAACATCGATCAGTCTCCCATCGGCAGGACGCCCCGTTCCAATCCGGCCACCTATACGGGGGTGTTTGACCAGATCAGGGATCTGTTCGCTTCTACCGCGGACGCAAAAGCCAGAGGCTACAAAAAGGGCAGGTTCAGCTTCAATGTGAAGGGCGGACGGTGCGAAGCCTGCAGCGGCGACGGCATTATCAAGATCGAGATGCATTTTTTGCCGGATGTGTATGTGCCCTGCGAGGTGTGCGGCGGCAAGCGGTACAACCGGGAGACGCTTGAGGTGAAATACAAGGGTAAGAGCATTTATGACGTGCTGGATATGACGGTTGCGGAGGCGGTTCCTTTCTTTTCCCACCTGCCCAGCATCAGACGGAAGATCGAGACTCTCAACGACGTAGGCCTGTCCTATGTAAAGCTGGGGCAGCCCTCCACCACACTGTCCGGCGGCGAGGCCCAGCGCATCAAGCTGGCGACAGAGCTTAGCCGCAGGAGTACCGGCAGCACCATTTACATTTTGGATGAGCCAACCACCGGCCTGCATTTTGCGGACGTGCACAAATTGGTGGAGATCCTGCAGCGGCTGGCCGAGGGCGGCAATACGGTTCTGGTGATCGAACATAATCTTGATGTGATTAAGACGGCGGATTATATTATAGACATCGGGCCGGAAGGCGGCGACAGGGGCGGACAGATCATCGCAACGGGTACGCCGGAAGAAGTGGCGCAGGTCGAGGGCTCTTATACAGGACAGTATGTGAAAAAGTATCTGGAGGATAAATAAGAACGCCGTCCCCTTTGAATAAGGGAACGGCTTCATACAAAAATTTTGAGAGGGAGTGCCCCGCCGGTGGTTAGCCGGCGGAGCATGAGTTATGAAAATTTATAATAGCTGTTTGCTAGTACGTTTATAATGTACTTTAGAAATGTGAAGAATCTGTGTAGATAATTTGAAGTAATTATGGAAAAATTGTGAAAGAAGAAAGAATGGAGAAGCAGAATGGGAATGAAAGAAAAGTATGAATCTCTGCCCTTGACGGAATTACGGCAGATTGCAAAAGCAAGGGGGCTACATAAGATTTCCACATTGAAAAAGGCCCAGCTTGTGGAGCATATGTTGGAAGAGGATGAGAAAGATACAAAAAAGAAAGAAGATTCGACGGAGGAGAAGACGGTAAAAGCGGAGGAGAAAACGGTAAAAACGGAGGAAAAAACGGTAAAAGCGGATCCGAAAAAGAAAAAACCTCAGCGGCAGGAACTGCAAAAGCAGGAACCGCAAAAGCAGGAACCGGATACTTTTATCGCTCAGCAGGAGCTTCAGCAGAATTACGGACGGGAAGCCCACGTGTCCCCCAGAGCCGATCTGGACAGCGGTATGACTGCGGAGGGGATCTTGGAGGTCATGCCGGACGGTTTCGGCTTTATCCGATGTGAAAATTTTCTTCCCGGGGAGAACGACGTCTATGTGGCGCCTTCCCAGATCCGCAGGTTTCAGCTTCGCACAGGCGATATTGTCACCGGCAACACAAGAGTAAAGACCGCTGCGGAGAAATTCTCCGCGTTGTTATATGTAAAATCCGTCAACGGAAGGAATCCGGCGGACGCTACCCGCAGGCCGAAGTTTGAAGATGCCACGCCTATTTTCCCCGACCAGTGCCTGCGGTTTTCCGACGGTACACGGAATATGGCCATGCGTATTGTGGATCTGATCTCTCCGGTGGGTAAAGGCCAGCGTGGGATGATCGTG
>CANQQN010000220.1 GCA_947625995.1 uncultured Lachnospiraceae bacterium | reverse complement strand
GTTTGGATCTGTTTCCCCGATGGGAACGGTTGCCCGAAATTCTTCTTGACGAAATTTCCGGGCTGGTTTACTCTAAAAAAAAAGAGACTGTCCCTGTAGGCATTTTTTAGTACCGGGACTTATTCTCGGAATAGAGGAAATGATGTACGAACTGATCCAGACCGGAGAACAAAGCTACTATATCGACTGTCCCTCCAAGATCGGTGTCTATGATTCGGACGGGCAGAATGTGTTTCTCATTGACAGCGGCAATGACAAGGACGCCGGCAAGCGGGCGTACCGGATCATAAAAGACAACAACTGGCGTCTGTGGGGAATCTTGAACACCCACTCCCACGCGGACCATATCGGCGGCAACCGTTATCTGCAGAATCAGACAGGCTGCACTGTTTTCGCGCCGGGCATGGAATCTGCCTTTACACGGTTTCCCATACTGGAGCCTTCTCTTTTGTACGGCGGTTACCCCTGCAAGGATCTGCGTCACAAATTTCTTCTGGCACAGGAGAGCAATGCCTTGGATTTCATGAATCCAAACTTGCAGGATCCCCGGTTTCCCCACGAACTGGAAGTCATTCCCCTGCCCGGCCACTGTTTTGATATGGTGGGATACCGCACGCCGGACGGCACCGTTTTTCTTGCGGATTGCATCAGCAGCGCGGCGACTCTGGAAAAATACGCCGTTTCCTTTATCTATGACGTGGGCGCTTATCTGGATACGCTGGACCGTGTGGAACAACTGGAAGCTTCCATGTTCGTGCCCGCCCACGCGGAGGCGTCTCAGAACGTGAGGCCGCTGGTGAAGCTGAACCGGGACAAAGTACATGAGATCGCCGGTCATATTCTCACACTCTGTAAGGAACCGACGTCCTTTGAAAAGATCCTGCAGGGGATCTTTCGCAGATACCACCTCGTAATGACCTTTGAACAACACGCGCTGGTAGGCAGCACCATCCGTTCTTACTTGTCTTGGCTGAAGGAACAGGATGCTGTTACCGTGATCTTTGACGACAACATGCTGCTGTGGAAATGTAAATAAAAGAAAAAGGATTCTTTGGAAACGGATCATCCCAAAGAATCCTTTTTTATGATGAGATCACTTTTTAGTTTTTCAGCGACTTCTTCTGCGGCACCGTTACCTGCTCGTCATAGCAGCTAAAGATTCCTTCCAGTTCCTTCTTATCCTGCTTCTTTGTAAACAGGCTGACAACCGGCACCGCCACCAGACCAAAGATCATGGCAAACGCGCCTGCGTTGATAGGAGACTGTAAAAATGCAGGGAAGATCTTCGGCGCAAGCATGTTCAGCACCATAATGCCGGCTCCTGCGATAAAGCTGACCCATACGGCGATCTTGCTGGTGCCTTTCCAGTACAGGCCATAGAGGAACGGCGCAAGGAAAGCTCCTGCCAGCGCGCCCCATGAAATACCCATCAGTTGGGCAATAAAGGTGACCTTTGATTTGTACTGGATCAACGCCAAGATCACAGAAACAACAATAAAGAATACGATCAGGATACGGGTGATCAAAAGCTGCTTCTTTTCGTTCATATCCTTCACCACGTTGTCCTTGATCAGATCCAGTGTCAATGTGGTGCTGGATGTGAGCACCAACGAGGACAAAGTAGACATGGAAGCTGACAGCACAAGGATCACTGTGATAGCGATCAAGATATCCGGCAGTGAAGAGAGCATGGCCGGAATGATCTGGTCAAACCCCTGCGCGATATCTACCTGCTCTGAGAACAGTCTGCCGAAACCGCCCAGAAAATAGCAGCCGCCCGCCACGATGATGGCAAAGGCAGTGGAGATCACCGTACCGGTCCTGACAGCCTTTTCACTCTTGATGGCGTAAAATTTCTGCACCATCTGGGGCAGACCCCAAGTGCCCAGAGACGTCAGGATCACGACGCCCAGCAGATTGGCGGGATCGGGCCCAAAGAAGGAATTGAACGCCCCCACCTGAGTGGTGGCCGTCTCATCTGTCACAAGGGCAAGCTTGTTCAGCGCTTCCAGAAAACCGCCTTGGCTATTCAGCACCGCAAAGATGATAGCAACGATACCCACCAGCATGATCATACCCTGAATGAAATCGTTGATCGCCGTAGCCATATAGCCGCCGGCAATTACATAGATGCCGGTCAGCACCGCCATCACGATCACGCAGACAGAATAATCGATGTCAAAGGCCATACCGAACAGACGGGACAGGCCGTTGTAAAGCGAAGCGGTATAAGGGATCAAAAACACAAATACGATCACGGACGCGGCGATCTTCAACGCCTTGCTGCCAAACCGCTTTGCAAAGAAGTCCGGCATGGTGGCACTGTCCAGATGCTGGGTCATGATTCTGGTCCGGCGGCCCAGCACCACCCACGCAAGCAGACTGCCTAAGAATGCGTTGCCAAGGCCGATCCAAGTGGAAGCAATGCCGAACTTCCAGCCGAACTGGCCCGCGTAGCCTACAAAGATAACTGCGGAAAAATAGGAAGTGCCATAAGCAAAAGCGGTGAGCCACGGTCCTACGGCTCTTCCTCCCAAAACAAAATCATTCATGTTGGTGGCGTGCCTGCGGGAATAAATACCCACATAGACCATCACCCCGAAGAAAACTACCAACAGCAAAATTTTAATGAACACAACTTTCCCTCCTATGTATTGTTTTAGCTTTGTCACTTTAAAGCTCTAAAGCAACTATACCATAGGTCTCCCTCTTCTGTCAACGCTCTTTCTGAAGGAAATTTTATTCATGTCAATATTATGCTGGGGCAAACATAAGAAACGTAAGAAAATAAAAAAACTGCTTGACAGCCTGCCCGTCAATCAGTATAATACATAGTGCTGATGCAATCGGGGTGTGGCCCAGTTTGGTTAAGGCGCAACGTTAGGGACGTTGAGACCGCAAGTTCGAATCTTGTCACTCCGATATTAAAAAAGGAGACAACCCGAAAGGCGGTACAACTAAGGGATTTATGATCTCTGGAAAATTCGGCATAGTCGTGAAATGCGGCTATG
>CANQQN010000219.1 GCA_947625995.1 uncultured Lachnospiraceae bacterium | reverse complement strand
CATTTCGGAAGAAAATGATGAATATAGACAGTTTTGTGAAGCCCTTCATAGGGTGACCACCACCCTCGCGAAGCTCATGGCGGGAGACGGCGAGGGAGCCACCAAGCTGTTTACCGCCACAGTGTGCAACGCCAGAAATGAAGAGGAGGCGCGGGTCCTTTCCCGATCGGTGATCACCTCCAATCTGGTGAAGACGGCAGTGTACGGCAGCGATGCCAACTGGGGCAGGATCTTGTGCGCGCTGGGCTACAGCGGCGTGGAGTTTGATCCCGACAAAGTGGATCTGTATATTGAGAGCGGAGCAGGGAAGCTAAAGCTGGTAGAAAATGGCAGAATGACAGATTACAGCGAGAAATTTGCCACGAAGATCCTGTCGGAGAAGGAAGTGACGGCCACAGCGGATATGAAGCAGGGCAGCGCGTCGGCGACTGCATGGGGCTGCGACCTCACCTACGATTATGTAAAGATCAACGGAGACTATCGTTCGTGATCCCGCCGCCGGCGTACTCTTTTCGGATGGTCGGCGGGCAAAAGACGGCGGCAGGATCTGCAGACAGCGGAGAAGCTATTGAAAATATTCAGGAGGATAAGATCATGGGAATGGAATTATGGCAGGAAAAAGCGCAGGTGCTGATTGAGGCGCTTCCTTATATACAGCGGTTTAACGGCAAGACCATTGTGGTAAAATACGGCGGCAGCGCAATGATCGACCAGAAGCTGCAGCACTCGGTGATCACCGACGTGGCGCTGTTAAAGCTGGTGGGGTTTAAGCCCATCATCGTTCACGGCGGCGGTAAGGAGATCAGCCGGTGGGTAAAGAAAGCGGGCAAGGAGCCGAAATTTGTCAACGGCCTGCGGGTCACCGACAGGGAGACCATGGAGATCGCCGAAATGGTCCTTGGCCGGGTGAACAAGGGGCTTGTGCAGATGATGGAGAGTCTGGCGTCAAAGCCGTCGGTATCAGCGGCAAGGACGGAGACACCCTGCGGGTGACGAAGAAGCTTTCAAACGGCAAGGATATCGGCTTTGTAGGTGAGGTGAAGGATCTGCACCCCGACCTGCTGAACACGCTGATGGAAAACGATTTTATCCCGGTGATCTGTCCCATTGGTATGGATGATGAATTCCAGACATACAATATCAATGCTGACGACGCCGCATGCGCCATCGCGACGGCGGTGGGCGCAGAGAAGCTTGCGTTTCTGACAGATATCGAGGGCGTTTACAGAGACCCCCTGAAGCCGGAAAGCTTGATCTCCGAACTGACGCTGGAGGAGGCAAAGGAACTGATCGGCAATGGAAATATCGGCGGCGGCATGCTGCCGAAGCTGCAGAACTGCATTGACGCGGTGGAACAGGGCGTCTCCCGGGTGCATATTCTGGACGGCCGCATCGAGCACTGTCTGCTTCTGGAATTTTTCACCAACAAAGGGATTGGCACCGCAATCTTAGGCAACGGGGAAGGAAGGTATTATCATGGAGAAGAATGATGTGATCGGCTGCGCAGAACAGGCGCTTTTGCACACCTACAATCGGTATCCCATTGTGCTGGATCACGGGGAAGGCATGTATCTGTACGATACCGACGGAAAAAAATATCTTGATTTTGCGGCGGGCATCGCGGTCTGCGCGCTGGGCTACGGCAACGAGGCGTACGGCAACGCGTTAAAGGACCAGATCGACAAGCTGCTGCATGTGTCAAATTATTATTATACAGAGCCTGTGATGGAAGCGGGCGTCAAGTTTGTGAAAGCTTCCGGCATGGATCGGGTGTTCTTTACCAACAGCGGTACGGAAGCCATCGAGGGCGCCCTCAAGGCGGCAAAGAAATATGCGTACACCCGAGACGGACAGGCCGGCTTTGAGATCGTCGCCATGGAACACTCCTTCCACGGACGCAGTGTGGGCGCGCTGTCCGTTACCGGAAATGCCCATTACAGAGAGCCCTTTTTGCCGTTGATGGATGGCGTGAGGTTTGCCAGATTCAACGATATTGAGAGCGTAAAAGAACAGGTGACTGCAAAGACCTGCGCGATCATTCTGGAGCCGGTGCAGGGGGAGGGCGGCATTTATCCCGCGGATCCTATGTTTTTGCAACAGGTTCGCGCCCTTTGCGACGAAAAGGATATCCTGCTGATCTTTGATGAGATCCAGTGCGGCATGGGCCGGACAGGAAAAATGTTCGCATGGCAGTATTACGGCGTGAAGCCGGATATCCTGACCACCGCCAAGGCCTTAGGCTGCGGTGTGCCTGTGGGAGCCTTCGCTATGACGGAGCGGGTGGCCGAGAAATCCCTTTCTCCCGGCGACCATGGCACCACTTACGGGGGCAATCCCTTTGTCTGCGCGGCGGTGAGCAAGGTGTTCGACCTGTTTGCTTCCATGAAGATCCTTGAAAATGTGGAAAAAACCGGAGCATATCTGACAAAGGTTCTGGACAGGCTGGCGGCTGAAAATGATTGTATCAAAGAGCGCAGAGGTATGGGCCTCATGCAGGGTCTGGAGTTCGACAGGCCGGTAGGGCAGATCATCGCCCGGTGTCAGGAAAAGGGAATGCTGTTGATCAACGCAGGCAGCAATATCCTGCGGATGGTGCCGCCTCTGATCGCGGCGCCGGAAGATGTGGACAGGATGGCGCAGATCCTTCAGGAAGCCATCAGATAAAAAAGGTGACAAAAAATAAAATACTTTTAAAATCCTATTGTAATAATTTGCAAAATTAGTTAGAATGTTTATAAGGTTTGTCTTTACATGCGGGTGTTGCGGATATGGGGCGCCGGCCGTATGGTATGAATCTGACCGATAAAAAAATATGGATTTTGACGCTGGTGTTCCTGTGGGCAGGAAGTTTTTGGGGCTGTGGCTCCAAAGAAGAATTCATTTCCGTGCTGCCGTCCGGAGAGCCTGCAAAAACGCAGACGGCGGCAGAGACAGTATCCGCCCCGCCGGAAACCGAAAGCGTTGCGGCGTCCGGGGCGCCGGAGCAGGGAGAGACGATATTTGTACATGTGTGCGGCGC
>CANQQN010000218.1 GCA_947625995.1 uncultured Lachnospiraceae bacterium | reverse complement strand
GCCTTGATTAGCGCCTCGCCGTAGCCGGTAGAGCAGGAGCGGACGATCCGGGCGTTTTTAGGCAGCTTTTTGAAGATTTCCTGAATGGCCTGAATGGTAGTGAGCAGGGGACTGCCGTTGTTGCTGCTGTAGTAGGAGTACAGCAGAGAACCGTCCTCGCCAACCAGCGCCACCTTGGTGGTGGTGGAGCCGGAATCCACTCCGAGAAAACAGTTGCCGGAATAAGTCTCAAGGGGAGCGGTATGTACATTGTGGCCGGCGTGGCGTTTCAGAAAAGCGTCATATTCTTCCCGGCTGGCAAAAAGGGGCTCCATGCGTTCCACTTCAAATTCCATCTTGATGTCGGAGGAAAGCTTTTTACGCATGTCCGACAAAAGGACAGTCACTTTTGGGTCATGGCTCATAGCGGAGCCGATGGCTGCAAACAGGTGAGAATTTTCGGGGGCGATGGTGTGGGCGTCGTCCAGTTTTAAGGTGCGGATAAAAGCCTGCTTTAGTTCTGTCAGAAAATGCAGGGGACCGCCCAGAAACGCGATATGTCCGCGGATAGGCTTGCCGCAGGCAAGACCGCTGATGGTCTGGTTTACCACTGCCTGAAAGATAGAGGCAGCCAGATCCTCTTTTGCGGCGCCCTCGTTGATCAGAGGCTGGATATCTGTCTTGGCAAATACGCCGCAGCGGGCCGCAATGGGATACAGTACGTGATAGTCTTTCGCGTAGGTGTTCAGCCCTTGTGCGTCCGTCTGCAGCAGGGAGGCCATCTGATCGATAAAGGAGCCGGTTCCCCCGGCGCAGATGCCGTTCATGCGCTGTTCCACGTTGCCGCCTTCAAAATAGATAATCTTGGCGTCCTCGCCGCCAAGCTCGATGGCAACGTCCGTCTGGGGCGCGTATTCCGACAGGGCGGTAGATACGGCGATTACTTCCTGAACAAAAGGAACTTCCAGATGCTTGGCCAGAGTCAGTCCGCCGGAACCAGTGATCATGGGGGAAAGCTTCAATTCTCCAAGCTGCTCATAGGCTTTATCAAGGAGAGAGGACAAGGTCTCTCTTATATTCGCAAAATGTCTCTCATAGTCAGAAAATAACAATTTATGGTTGGGGTCAAGAATGGCAATCTTAACGGTAGTAGAGCCAATGTCGATCCCCAGAAGATGCAATTGATCTTTCATGAAAATCATTCTCCGTTTCCTGATGCCCGAAGAGGGCAATACTTCTCAACATATGACATTATACGACATACCGTAAAAAAATACAAATGGAAGTTTCATCATTTTTCAATCAGAAGTTTTTTGGTATGCATTGACAAATAAAAGGTAAAATTTTATAATGAACAGCAAATGCGCAGTTTTTATTTGATTAAAGCAGTAAATCAGATTTGGAAAGTGTGAGTTTATGAATTTTATGAATCGTCTGGAACGGAGATTCGGCAGATATGCCATTTCAAACCTGTCCCTGTATATCATCATATGTTATGTGGTCGGGTATCTGCTTATGCTTATAAATCCTAACATTTACCAGTGGATCGTATTAAGCCCCTATTATATCTTCAGGGGGCAGATCTGGAGACTTGTGACATGGTTGATCGTTCCGCCGTCGTCCCTTGATATTTTTACGATCATCATGCTGCTGTTTTATTACAGCATCGGTACCAGCCTTGAACGGACCATAGGCGCTTTTCGCTATAATGTGTTTATCTTTGGCGGCGTGATCCTGACTGTGCTTGGCATGATGGGGTTGTACGGCGTGGGGCGGCTGATGGGTATGAACCTGCAGGAACTGGTGAATATGACATCCTATGCCACGACCTATTATTTGTGTATGTCCATGTTCCTTGCGTATGCGTTGTTTTATCCGGACATGCAGGTGCTGTTGTATTTTGTGATCCCGGTGAAGGTGCGCTGGATCGCGATCCTCGATGTGGTGTTGATGGTCTATGAGTTTGTGGTGTCCAATGCGGGCACCAGAGTCCTGATCGGCATTGCGCTTCTCAATCTGCTTCTGTTTTTCTTGACATCAAGAAGCTTTCATCATCTGACGCCGGGAGAGATCAAGCGGCGGCAGGCGTTTAAACGACAGGTAGAGGCGCCGAAGAAGC
Organism: uncultured Lachnospiraceae bacterium; assembly: GCA_947625995.1. GTDB lineage: Bacteria > Bacillota > Clostridia > Lachnospirales > Lachnospiraceae > CANQUC01. The sequence continues at coordinate 945 of CANQQN010000218.1, read as the reverse complement.
AGTCAGTGACCAGACACAAATGCGCGGTCTGCGGCCGTACGGAACTGGACGGGGACGATCTGGTTTTCCGGTTCTGCTCCAAGTGCAACGGCAATTATGAGTATTGTCAGGATCACATGTTTACACATACACACGTTCAGTAATAAAAGGAGAAAACTACGACTATGCAAAAGAAGACGTTTGTGACAAACGAACAGTTAAAGGAAATCGTAAAAAAGTTTCCTACGCCCTTTCATCTGTATGATGAGAAGGGGATCCGGGAGAATGTGCGCGCCCTGAAGGAAGCATTTTCATGGAATAAAGGGTTTAAGGAGTATTTTGCCGTGAAGGCGACGCCAAATCCCTACATTATCAAGATCCTCCATGAGATGGGCTGCGGCTGCGACTGCTCCTCCCTGACAGAACTGATGCTGGCGGACGCTCTGGGCATCGACGGGGACGAAGTGATGTTCTCCTCCAATGCCACGCCGGCGGAGGAATATGTTTTCGCGGATAAGATCGGCGCCATCATCAATCTGGACGATATCACCCATATTGAGTTTTTGGAGAAGCTTGTGGGCATCCCTGAGACCATTAGCTGCCGTTACAATCCCGGCGGAGTGTTCAAGATCAGCAACAGTATCATGGATAACCCCGGGGACGCGAAATACGGCTTTACTACGGAGCAATTGTTTGAGGGATACCGTATTCTGAAAGAAAAGGGCGCGAAGCGGTTCGGTCTCCACGCCTTTCTCGCCAGCAACACCGTCACCAATGAATACTATCCGGCTCTTGCAAGAGTGCTTTTTGAGACGGCGGTGCAGCTTAAAGAAAAGACCGGCGTATCCTTAAGCTTTATCAACCTGTCCGGCGGTATCGGCATTCCCTACAGGCCGGATCAGGAGCCAAACGATATCCACGTCATCGGCGAGGAAGTCCGCAAGGTATACGAGGAGATCCTTGTGC
>CANQQN010000217.1 GCA_947625995.1 uncultured Lachnospiraceae bacterium | reverse complement strand
GTGTTTGTGCTGGTCTATCCTTTTTTCAATCTGTACAAGCGCGCCAAAAAGCAGGTTGCTTCCGATAGCCTGAAGGACGCCCTTGACTACGAAGCGGATGAGAAGGGGATATCTGTTTCCAGAGGAGAAGAGCGGGCGGAGTTTGCGTGGAACGAACTGAAAAAAGTCATTGAGACAAAGACGCTGCTGATCGTATATGTAAATTCTGCGAGGGCGTTTGTCTGGTCAAAGGAGCAGATCGGCAGTCAGTGCGGCCCGCTGCGGGCGCTGATGGAGAAAAAGCTTTCTCCCGCCCAGAACAGACTGAAAAAATAGCCCTTGGAAAATGCGGCGGCCATTGCGGCTGAGAAGGATTGAGAAAGATGCGGATTCGTAAGATGACGCCTGCGGACACGGATCAGGTGTGTGCCATTGAACAGGATGTGTTTTCGGACCCTTGGAGCAGACAGGGATTTTTGGACGCCCTTGCCATGAAGGATACCTGTTACCTTGTGGCGGAAGAGGCGGGCCGTATATGTGGTTACTGCGGTTATTACAGATCTTTTGAAGAAGCGGATATCGTGAATGTAGCGGTGGCGCCGGAACGGCGGAGACAAAAGATCGGACGCGCCATGCTCCTGCGTCTGATAGAAGAAGGCCTCCGTCAAGGGGTCAGGGATTTTACTCTTGAAGTCCGCGTAGGAAATAAAGCGGCCGTCTCTCTGTACCGTTCTCTCGGTTTTCGGACGGAAGGGATCCGAAAGGGATTTTATGACAAGCCGAAGGAAGACGCATATTTAATGTGGCTTCGCTATGAAGATCTCTCAGGCAGCAATTCCCACTAGGAATGCGGACGGTTTTCTTATATAATCAATTCGGAACGAAGAAGACCAAAGCATAAAAATACATGGGAGGAAACTATATGAGAGAATATACAGAAGGAACAAAAACGATTGTTAAAAAAGTGATCTGCAATCAATGCGGAAAGGAAATAAAGATTGATGACAGCACGGCGTCGGCTGAATGGCTTGCAGTGGATAAATCATGGGGATATTTTTCCGGAAAAGACGGGGAAACGCATTCCTTTGATCTCTGCGAGGAATGTTATGACAAGCTGATCAGGGGGTTTGTCCTTCCGGCGACTGTGGAAGAGCAAAACGAATTGTTGTAAAGGAGATTTCAATGCTGGATGTTTGCTTGCTTGGGACAGGCGGGATGATGCCGCTTCCATACCGAAGATTAACTTCGCTGATGACAAGATTTAACGGGAGCAGTGTTCTGATTGACTGCGGAGAGGGAACGCAGGTTGCCGTAAAAGAGAAGGGCTGGAGCTTCAAGCCCATCGATGTGATCTGTTTTACCCATTATCATGCGGATCATATCAGCGGATTGCCGGGCCTGCTTCTTACCATGGGCAATGCCGAGCGAAGAGAACCGCTGATTATGATTGGACCCAGAGGTCTGGAGCGGGTGGTGAACGCCCTCTGCGTCATCGCGCCGGAGCTTCCCTTTCCTATTGAATTTATAGAGATCTCCGGTCAGGAGGAGACCTTCACTTTTAACGGATTTCAGATCGAGGCGTTCCGGGTAAACCATAATGTGGTTTGCTACGGTTACAGCATCCTGATCCCAAGAGCGGGGAAATTTCAATTGGAGCAGGCGTTGGAGAAGAATGTGCCCAAGCAGGCATGGAACCGTCTGCAAAAGGGCGAACTGGTAAAGATCGATGATGTTTTGTACACGCCGGACATGGTACTGGGACCGCCCAGAAAGGGAATTAAGGTGACGTATTGTACCGACACCCGTCCGGTTCCTATGATCGTAAAGCACGCGCAGGGATCGGATCTGTTTATCTGCGAGGGCATGTACGGTGAAAAGGAAAAAGACGAAAAGGCTATGGAATACAAGCATATGACCTTTCATGAGGCCGCTATGCTTGCGAAAAAGGCGGACCCCCGGGAACTGTGGCTTACCCATTACAGTCCGTCCCTTGTTCGCGCAGAAGAATTTATGGACAGCGTGCGTCAGATATTTCCGAGAGCCGTAGCCGGTAAGGATTTAAAATCGGTGACACTTACTTTTTCTGATGAAGAATAATCCGGCAGAGGAGATAAGCCTATCGTTTTATGGTCTTATACGGGTCATAGGACAATGACGGCAGAAGCGGTTTGTATCGAAATGGGGATTTCTATGAAAAATGTAGTGGTTCTGCTGGCGGCAGGCCGGGGGAAGAGAATGAACAGCACAGTGCAGAAGCAGTATCTTCCTATTAAAGGGAAGCCTCTTTTGTACTATTCCCTGAAAACCTTTCAGGAATCGGAACTGATCGATGAGATCATTTTGGTGGTAGGAAAAGGAGAAATTTCCTATTGTAAAAAGGAGATCGTAGAAGCCTACCGTTTTACAAAGGTGACCGAGATCGTGGAAGGAGGAAAAGAGCGGTATGATTCTGTGGTCTGCGGTCTGCGTGCCATCGATGATTGCGACTATGTGTATATCCATGATGGCGCCCGTCCTTTTGTCGATCATGGAACTCTTGCCCGCTTGCAGCATACTGTAGAAAGAGAAGCTGCCTGCGTAGCCGCCATGCCATCCAAAGATACGGTGAAACTGGCCGACAAAGACGCCTATGTGAAAGAGACTCCGGACAGGGACAGCGTGTGGATTGTGCAGACGCCGCAGGTTTTCGGATTTTCCCTGATAAAAACAGCTTATGAACGCTATCTGGAGGGGGAGAATACCGGAGCTACCGACGACGCCATGGTAGTGGAACTGATGACCGGGCAAAAGGTAAAACTGGTGGAGGCAAGCTACCGCAACATCAAGGTCACCACGCCGGAAGACAGGGAGATCGCGGAGCTTTATGCGGCTGAATATGGGTCGCCGGAAAAAGAAAATTAAATGAAAAAAATCATGTAAAAATATTGACAGCGAAGGGAATCGGTGTTACTATAAACCTTGCGCTGTCAAACTATTTTGGCAGGGTTTGTATGGAGAGATATCGAAGTGGTCATAACGAGGCGGTCTTGAAAACCGTTTGTCCGCAAGGGCGCGTGGGTTCGAATCCCACTCTCTCCG
>CANQQN010000216.1 GCA_947625995.1 uncultured Lachnospiraceae bacterium | reverse complement strand
GCGCGCTTCCTTGTGGGATGCACCTTGCAGCGGACTTTTGTCCTCTGTTCTTCGCTTTCATAAAGCGCCGACAAAAGGATCACCAGAAACGTCATATCATAGCTTAAGGTCATCTGCCCCAAAAACCCGTACTTTTCCTTCAGTTTTTTGCAGAGGCCGCAGTAATAACTCTGATACAGTTCAAATTCTCTTACCTTTAATTCTCCCTTGTTGATATTGACATAACCGAACATAACGTCCTCTTTTCCAAAGCTGCGCCCCTTTGCAACGCATTTCCCCGCGTTTTGCGGAGCGATAGCAAACACACGATTTTACGCGTTTACTATATCACAAATACTTCTTTTTAGAAACCTTTTTTTCAAACAAATCCATTTGTTCAAAGAATGATCATACATTTTCCACAACTTCCACTTATTTCCGGTGTAAACTTTAATTGAAAGAATATGTAAATCCCCATTCCGGAGCGTTTGCGCGACAGGGCGATGAGAACTGCGGATGCCGTTTCTCATCTGCCATCAATGGGATTTGGGAACGCTCCAATCCCGGTGTGAAAACTCAGCGCATCAGCGTGCTTTTTCACACCAGACTCCTTATCCATCAGATGAGAAAAACCGGCATACCGCTGATTCTGCAAATATCAATGAAAAAGAAAGGGAAATCATGACCGACGAGGAATACTATACCTTTATCCAACCATATACAGACGCAAAACAAATGCTGCTGAGCAGACTTGACGTTTTGAACCATCATTTGTATGAGGCATCCGACAACTGCCCCATCCACTACATACAAAGCCGCATCAAACGAAAGGACAGTCTGGAGGAAAAGCTGATCCGGCGTGATCTGGAACCGACCATGGAAAACGCCAAAGACCATTTGCAGGACATTGCCGGAATCCGGGTGATCTGCTACTTCGTGGACGATATTTATAATCTGGTCAGACGACTGAAAACCCAGAATGACCTGATCACCATCCGCGAGTCCGACTACATCAGCCAGCCAAAGCCCAACGGTTACCGCAGCTACCACATCATCATCGGCGTTCCCGTTTACTGTCTGGACTGTATGGAATATTTCCCGGTGGAGATCCAGTTTCGCACTATGTCCATGGATTTCTGGGCCAGCATGGAACACCGTATTTCCTACAAAAAAGACCGCAAGGACAAGGAAAAACTCACTCCCATTCTTAAAAAATATGCCGGTATGCTCACAAGGATCGAGCAGCACTTTGAGCAGCACAACGATATCGGTTCCATCGAATGACAGGGTCCGTTACAGTTTTTTAAGGAAATTGCCCTCCACGTGCACCCCTTCATTGGTGACGATAAAGGCATCGGGATCATGCCGGTGTACGATGGCTTTTAACCGGTTCACCTCATATTTTGACAGCATAATATAAAGCACCTGTGAGCCCTCGCTTGTGTAGGCGCCCTGAGAAGACCACTTGGTGATGCCCCTGCCAAGCTCGTCAAAGATTTCCTTCTCCATCTCCGCGGTGTCCGCCTTGGTAATGATATTCGCCGCCACATTGATGTTCTGCACATGGACCTTATCTATGGCCACAGAGTACACCGCCGCGTAAATGACCGAATAGATCACCGTCTCTACATGGAACAAAAACAGGCAGCTGCCGTACAGCGCCAAATTAATGAGCAGGTTCATTTTGCCCACACTGAAATCCTGCCTCCATTTGATGAGCAGTACGCCAAGAATATCCGCCCCGCCGCCGGAAGAACCCATCCGAAGGACAATGCCGGTACCGATGCCAGAAAGGATGCCGCCCACCATGCTGGCCGCCATAGGGTCGTCCACGATCATTTTGATGGGGATTACCGCCAGAAACAGCGTCATGGCCGAGACAGACACCAACGTTTTATAAAAAAATTTTTTTCCGATCCTCGTAAAAGCGATCACAAACACCGGTATATTTACCAGATAATAAATGATGCCGGCAATATCGAAATTCTGAAAAGGCAAATGAAGATATTCCACCAGAATGGTACGAATCACTTGACAGATACCCATGATGCCGCCCGTATAAAGACCTGCCGGCACCACAAACAGGTTGACCCCAGCCGCATACAGAAACGAACCCACGATGCATCCCAAGGTCCGCTCGCTTTCCCGTGTCATAGATTTTAACGAAACGTTTTTATTCATGCCGTCCTCCGATAAAATTCAGTTCGTACAGCGCAAACTCCGGGATCCCCTCAATATTCCTGTTCAGACCTTCCGTCCCCGCGTAGGTAAAACCCATGGATTCATACAGCCGCCTTGCCGGGAAATTATCCGGCACCGTATCTACCCGCAAAGCCCGATACCCGTCTTCCCTCGCGGTTTTGATACAATATTCTACCATAAATCTGCCGATCCCTCTGTGATAGCTCTGTGGATCAGCAGCCAGCGTATGGATCACCAGATAGTCTCCCTCTTTCAGATCCAGCGACCAGCGGGCCGCGCTGTAGTCCCCCAGCGGCACATCATTTAAAATAAACGCGCCTGCGATCTTTCCTTTCTCCGTGCAGATATACTGCACGCCCTCCGAAATGGCCTGCGCGGTACTTTCCCGCCCCGGATATTCTCCCCGTTTCCATTTCGGATAATTCACATGAGCGTCCAGATAAGCCACTACCTTGTCGTAAAAGGCAGCCGTCTCGTCCAATTGCTCCATGGTACACTGTGTGATCTTCATCCTGCCAGCGTCACTCCTTACGGCTTCTTTTTTATTCTTTCTGTTTTGGATTCCGGCTTCAGGATCCGCTACCACTCCCGCTGTACTTCGTTCATGGAGATTCCGTAGGTTTCCAGAAATTCCTGCATGGATTCCTCAGAATTCACAAGCATGATCTCCTGAAACTTTCCGGTCTCCATATTTTTGAATCCGGCGGTCTTCTCCCCTGTACAGATACTGACCCGGATCACCGGCTGCAGAAGCTTCCGGTCAAAGGTCTTCCTTTCAATTTCCTTTTTTCTCTTTTTCCAGAACATGACTCCACACTCCCTGCTTTACACAGCCACGCATTTCTGCCTTTTCAAATGGCCTTGCACCGCCGTATTGATCCCACGCAACAAATAACGGACGGTTCCA
>CANQQN010000215.1 GCA_947625995.1 uncultured Lachnospiraceae bacterium | reverse complement strand
GCTAATTGTTCCTGCGTAATCCCTTTGTTCACACGCAGTCTTTTTATATTCTTTCCTATGGTCATATCCTCACCTCAGCTAAATTATTTAACAACCGGTTGTTAAGCAGAGTATAGCAAAACTCTTTTTGTACAGCAACCTGCTCACAGGATAGATTTTCTCAACCTGCGGTAGAGTGATCGCTTTTTAGGATCACAGGATATCTGTGACCAGATGAACTACTACATTGTCTAAAAAACCGTGGAAATCATGTAAAATACATAAAATACAATGGAAACGAGCGCCGCGATATGATATGATTACGGTAAAGTATTGCGTTTTTTCGCACAGGAAAAGAGTAATGTATAAGTGGAGGTGCAAAGATTGACTTTTAAACCGGACGGTCCCGTGGAGCAAATGCTTCTGGGCGACATTTTATTGGTAGGATGTTGTATCTTTTATCTGTTATGGTGGGTCTTGGCGTTTAAGCCCACAGGTGCAGTCAAAGGACTGCGATCCGGCTGGCTGCTGATCCCCGCGTTTATTTTGGGCATCGCTGCCATGCTTTTGATCGTTCAGGGCGTAACCAACGCCGACACAAGCTGTTCCTTCTTTTCAATCGGAACGGTTCTTCTGACCGGAGCAGTTTCTTATGTAGCGCTGCTCATTGTGACCCAGCTTGTATTTCACCGGCAGGTTACGACCGAGCTTCTTTTGATCATTGGCTGGACTGTCCTGACTTTTCTGGAATGTAACGCTCTCTATGGACTGCAGATCATTACCCCAAACGTCGCAATCGGGCTTTTTACAGCGACTGTCATTGTAGCGGCGCTGAGCATGGTCTGCTATGTGCTGTATTATCATCTTGCCGACCTTGTGGGGTACGTGGACGGAATGATCCCGCTCCTTCTGGCGGGTGTTTTTATGGCAATTTTAGCTGTATTTATCATTTGTAATAAGAAATAAATGGAGAAAGGCCACGTGAAGCAAAGCCGCTGCCACACATTAAAAAATTTGTATCATACTACTATTTCACCCTGCGTTTTCACATTTTATCTGATTCTTCACAACCTTTATCCGGATAATCCGGCTTTGCTGTTACTAGAATCATACATTTTTCATGAGATTTGTAGCTGATCTTCAAAATATACGAAATATCCTTGAAGATACCGCCGAATCATCTAATCCTGTTCCACAGTTTCCAAATATAATTATTTATAATCCTTATTTGCGGTATACAGATATTTTGTAGAGAATTGACAAATCCGATCATTTTTTACCAGACAGAGCAGATATTGTTTAGCGGCTGATTCAAATATTACATAGGTTGTGTTCCCTTGCACATTATATTCACGGTTTCAATCACTCTGGATAAAAAAAGTTATCGGGAAGCTCTCCTCCCGGATAGCTAAACTCTGACCCATCCCATTGATATTTCACAGGACCGTTCCTATTGATCAATACTTTTGACAGGTCTCCATTTTTATCATACTTGTATTCATATGTACCCATTAAATTATGATCTTCATCATATGCATAGACCTTATAATCTTTTGAGGAATCATGATAGACAAATTCCGCAGTCTCACTTATCTCTTCATAACCATTATCATGCAAATAAAAAACCCCTGATCGTCAAAAACGGTCGTTCTCACGATCTGTCTGTCATGATCCGTGCAGACAAACGGCCACTCCGTGTCCTGTAATTCCATGCTTATTTCTGGGATGTTTTTCATAGTTTGTCCCTTCTTCTTTTATCCTTTTTACAGCTTGCGATTTTCAGGCATGAAACACTGTTTGGGCTTTTTTACCCGCAAATTTACCTTAAATTTATTATAACATACCATTTCCATCCACACAAAATCTTTTGACTTTTATTAAAATCCCAATAGTATTATAATGGTTTTTAGTATCGGCAAAAAAGTTTTTTTATATTAAATTTTATTGGAATTATTGCCGATAATGTGTTATACTATATTTAGATTGACACAGTTATAATCGCAGACCAGCGGAGGAAATCCTATGAAATATCTTTTAGTTGCTGAAATGGCAAAGAAATGGAATGTATCTGAACGCAGCGTAAGAAATTATTGTGCCCAAGGACGTGTGAACGGCGCTTTTCTTACCGGTAAAACATGGAATATTCCTGATAACGCGGAAAAACCGGAACGCGCAAACAAAAAGATGCAGCCATTGAAAACGCTGCTGACCATCCTGCAGGAACAAAAGGCAGGCAGATACCCCGGCGGTATTTATCATAAGACTCAGATTGATCTGACGTACAATTCAAATCATATCGAGGGCAGCCGTCTGACCCACGACCAGACCAGATATATTTTTGAAACCAACACGATTCAGGCAGAAAATGAAGTGATGAATGTTGACGATATCATTGAAACGGCAAACCATTTTCGCTGCATCGACATGATCATTGATCGCGCAAAAGCGGTGATGACAGAGAAATTTATCAAAGAGCTTCACCTGACCCTGAAGAACGGGACCAGCGATTCCAGAAAAAACCGGTTTGCTGTTGGCGATTATAAGAGACTTCCGAATGAAGTGGGCGGCATGAATACTGTTTTGCCGGAAGAAACTGCCGATCACATGAAGGCATTGTTAAAAGCTTATAATGCCAACAAAGAAAAAAAGACTTTTGAAGATATTCTGGATTTTCATGTGAATTTTGAAAGAATCCATCCGTTTCAGGATGGCAACGGACGAATCGGCAGACTGATCATGTTCAAAGAATGTCTGAACTATCATATCGTTCCGTTTATCATCGAGGATGATCTGAAACTGTTCTATTACCGCGGACTGAAGGAATGGAACAATGAAAAAGGGTATCTAATGGATACTTGCCTGACGGCACAGGACAGGTACAAATCCTGTTTGGATTATTTTAGGATCGCGTATTGAAAAACATTGCTTACAGTTAAATAAATCAGCTTGTCAGGCATCTTTTCTTTGCTGTTAAATCGCTTATGTGAAAGGCGTAAGTTTCAAAACAAAACTTGCGCCTTTCTTTTTTTGGAAATATATGGAAAAATAGCAAAATTTTATTGACATATTAAAATTTTAAAGGTAAATTATACATGGGAAGCTGTCACAGGCTCGCCTGAACCCGCG
>CANQQN010000214.1 GCA_947625995.1 uncultured Lachnospiraceae bacterium | reverse complement strand
ACGCACTGCATGGCGGATTCCGCCATGCAGTGCGTCCGCTTTTTGAAGGAGGACGCCCAGCCTGTGATCCGCACCGCCACCACTTATGTGATCAAAGGAACTATCACGGATGCGCAGTTTGCGGCGATCAAAAGCTTCTGCATCAATCCGGTGGATTCCCGGGAGACGGGGCTTGAAAAGCCGGACACCTTGATCACAGACTATGAGGAGCCCGCGGATGTCAGGATCTTTGAGGGCTTTTCCCAGCTTTCGGAGCAGGAACTGAAGACCTTGTACGATTCTCTGAATCTTGCCATGACCTTCAAGGATTTTCTGCATATTCAGAATTATTATCAAAATGAGGAGCGGCGGGATCCTACTATGACGGAGATCCGCGTGCTGGATACCTACTGGTCCGATCATTGCCGCCATACCACCTTTTCCACGGAACTGAAAGAAATAGAATTTGAGGAGGGCGATTATCATGCCCCCATTACCGCTGCCTACCGTTCTTATCTGGACGTGAGGGAGGAGCTTTTCGCAGGCAGAAAGGACAAGTTTGTCTGCCTGATGGATCTGGCGCTCATTGCCATGCGCAAGCTGAAAAAGGACGGAAAGCTGCAGGATCTGGAGGAATCCGATGAGATCAACGCCTGCAGTATCGTGGTTCCTGTGACGATCGACGGCGTTACGGAGGAATGGCTGGTCAGCTTCAAAAACGAGACTCACAACCATCCTACGGAGATTGAGCCTTTCGGCGGGGCTGCCACCTGTTTGGGCGGCGCCATCCGCGATCCTCTGTCGGGACGTTCTTATGTTTATCAGGCCATGCGTGTTACCGGCGCGGCGGATCCTACCGTATCTTTGGAGCAGACCCTCGCGGGCAAGCTGCCCCAGAAGAAGCTGGTGCGGGGCGCGGCCAGCGGCTACAGTTCCTACGGCAATCAGATCGGTCTGGCTACCGGATATGTAAAAGAGATCTATCATCCCAATTATGTGGCGAAGCGTATGGAGATCGGCGCCGTGATGGGCGCCGCGCCAAGGAAGAATGTGATCCGGGAATCCTCTGATCCCGGCGACATCATCATTCTGCTGGGCGGGCGTACCGGACGGGACGGCTGCGGCGGTGCCACCGGCTCCTCCAAGGTACACACGGAAACTTCCATCGAAACCTGCGGCGCGGAAGTGCAGAAGGGAAACGCGCCTACAGAGCGCAAGATCCAGCGGCTGTTCCGTCGGGAGGAAGTGAGCCGTCTCATCAAAAAGTGCAACGATTTTGGCGCAGGCGGCGTGTCCGTGGCCATTGGCGAACTGGCGGACGGCCTGCGTATCGATCTGGATAAAGTACCGAAAAAATATGCCGGACTGGATGGCACGGAGCTTGCCATCTCCGAATCTCAGGAGCGGATGGCCGTGGTGGTGGATCCAAAGGACGTGAAGCAGTTCCTTGCTTACGCGGCAGAGGAAAATCTGGAGGCCGTAGAAGTGGCTTACGTCACCGAAGAGCCAAGGCTTGTGATGCTATGGAGAGGCAAAGAGATCGTGAACGTTTCCCGTAAGTTTTTGGATACCAATGGCGCCCATCAGGAGACAGGCGTCTATGTGGAGATGCCGAAACGGGAAGATACATTCTTTACTGCGCCAAAGGTCACAGATGTACGAAAGGCGTGGCTTGCCTGCTTAAAGGATCTGAATGTATGCTCTCAGAAGGGGCTTGTGGAGATGTTTGACGCCTCTATCGGAGCGGGCAGCGTCTATATGCCTTACGGCGGCAGATACCAGTTGACGGAGACTCAGGCCATGGTGGCTAAGCTTCCGGTGCAAAAGGGCAAATGCGATACCGTCACGATGATGAGCTATGGCTTTGATCCCGCCCTTTCTAGTTGGAGCCCTTTCCATGGCGCGATCTACGCGGTGCTGGAATCCATCGCCCGTATCGTGGCAGCAGGTGGAGATTACAAAAAGATCCGTTTTACCTTTCAGGAATATTTCCGCCGGATGACGGAGGATCCCGCCCGCTGGAGCCAGCCTTTCGCGGCGCTCCTCGGCGCGTATGAGGCGCAGATGAGATTCGGCCTGCCTTCCATCGGCGGCAAGGACAGTATGTCCGGCACCTTCAATGATATTGACGTGCCGCCTACCCTTGTATCCTTTGCGGTGGATGTGGCGACGCTAAAGGATGTGATCACGCCGGAACTGAAAGGAACGGGAACCAGACTGTTATACTATCCCATTCAGAGAGACGGCTATGACCTGCCGGATTATGAGCAGACAATGGATCTGTTTGAAGCGATCCACGAGGCCATGCAGAAGGGGCTTGTGTTGTCGGCCTATGTGGCGGACGGCAAAGGTGTTGCGCCTGCCCTGAGCAAGATGGCCTTCGGCAATCATAAGGGATTTGCGCTGGAGGATTCCCTAGAGCCCTCCGCCTTGTTTGCGCCTGCCATCGGCAGCCTGATTTTGGAAGTGGAAGAAAAAGATGTGAAAGAGATGCCCGCCGGGTATCAGATTCTCGGCACGGTGACAGGAGAAGCAGTTTTTGTATATAAAGATATGGCGCTTCCTGTGGAGAATGCCATTGAAGCGTGGAAAAAGCCGCTGGAAAAAGTATTTCCCTCTAAGGGCAGCAAGAATACAGATCCGGTGGAGAGCAGTTTATACAGTGAGAAGAACATCTATGTATGCAAGCATAAGGTGGCAAAGCCCCATGTGTTCATTCCGGTATTCCCCGGCACCAACTGCGAGTATGATAGCGCCAGAGTCTTTGAGGCAGCCGGTGCGGACGTGACCACGCGGATCTTTAAAAATCTATCTGCCAATGATATTTTGGAATCTGTGGAAGCGTTTGAGAAGGAGATCGGGCAGGCGCAGATCATCATGTTCCCCGGCGGATTTTCCGCAGGCGATGAGCCGGACGGCTCCGCGAAGTTTTTTGCCACCGCCTTCCAGAATGAGAAGATCAAAGAAGCGGTGCATAAGCTGCTGCATGAGCGGGACGGTCTTGCGCTTGGTATCTGCAACGGGTTTCAGGCGCTGATCAAGCTGGGCCTTGTGCCTTACGGCAAGATCACGGGACAGCCAAAGGAAAGCCGTTGGTCTATCATCTGATGAATGAGGATTTGAAGAAGGCATACGAACTCGCCAAAGAAG
>CANQQN010000213.1 GCA_947625995.1 uncultured Lachnospiraceae bacterium | reverse complement strand
AAATATTTCTTGTAATTCCACATAAATGCGAGTACAATAAGTAGTTGATAATGTGTATGCAGTTTTAAAATATGGATAAAAACCATATGTGGAAGGGAAACGTTACAATGGGTCAGAATATGAAAAAAGATGGAAGCGACACGGCGAAAAAAGCAAGCGCTTCTATTGAAGAACAGTTGAGTAAGATCAGCGGCGACATTGGCGGAGACCAAGGCAGAGAACAGGAATCTGTAGACGCCCAGCTGGAACAGGTGATGCAGCAGATCCAGCAGAAATCATCAAAAAAACCTGCGGGGTCCCAAACTGCCCAAAAAGCAGAAGGAACAGTGAAAAAGACCGCCTCGCCCAAAGAGGCCGCCTCCAAAAAAGAACCTGTATCACAGGATCTGGGCGCTACAAGAGTGATCGGAGAAATCAAAGAAGAGAAGGACCGGAAGAAACCGGCGGAACCTGCAAAGGGACAGCCTGCCCGGCAGAAAAAGACGGAAGCGCCGGAAGCAGAAGAACCGGAGTTTCCGGAGGAACGGACGGGCAAGGCCAAAAAAGTGATCGCCATTGCAGCGTGTGTTTTGGCGCTGCTCCTGATCGCGGGATACTGTGCTGGCATCGTTTATTACAATAACCATTTTTATTATAAAACCTTTATCAATGATATTGATTTTTCCAATAAGACTGTATCTCAGGTGGAGGAATCTCTCACAAAAGAAGTGGAGGATTATGTCCTGACCCTGCAGGAACGGGAAAATATGACAGAGAAGATCGCCGGTAAGGAGATCGATCTGAAGCTTGTTTTTGACAGCAGTTTTCAGCAGCTTTTAAAGAGTCAGAATCCTTTTGCATGGATCACGGGGCTTTTTAAAAAGAGCAATTATTCTGTAGGAAGCTCCCTCCAATATGACGAAGGAAAGCTGGAGCTTGCCATGTCCTCCCTGAAAGCCTCCAACAAGGTGTTGATGATCGCGCCGGTGGACGCGTCGGTGGAATGGAATCAGACGGACGGTTACTTTGTCAATCCCGGTGTGGTCGGCACCCAGATCGATGAGGCTGTTTTTTCGGATGCCGTGAAGGCGTCGGTAGAAAAGCTGGAACCGGCGCTGAACATGGAGGAAAAGAACTGCTATGTTCCTCAGAAGATCGGCGGAGATGATCAGCGGCTGGCAAACGCCGCCAAAGAACTGAATAAATGCAGTCAGGCGGTGATCAACTATGATTTTAACGGGACAGTGGAAACCTGCAACGGCGAGATCATCAGAGACTGGCTGTCGCTGGGGGAAGATTATTCTGTACAGATCAGCGCTGAAAAAGCCAGAGAATATATTGATACCCTTGGAGATAAATACAATACTTATGAAAAAACAAGGACTTTTGGCACCCACGGCGGCGGTACGGTGCAGATCACGCAGGGGGATTACGGATGGCGTATGAACCGGGCGGATATGACGGACGAGCTGGTGGCGGCAGTCCGTGAGGGCGGCACCCAGTCAAAAGAGCCTTTGTGGCTGCAGACGGCCAACAGTATTTCTGAACAGGACTGGGGCAGCACATATGTGGAGATCAACCTTTCCGCTCAGCATCTGTGGTTTTATAAGGACGGTTCCGTGATTGTGGAGTCCGATCTGGTGTCAGGCAAGATGTCTGACGGCCGTGCAACGCCCAGCGGTATTTATTCGCTGAAGTATAAGGAAAAAGACCGTATTCTCCGGGGGCAGATCCAAGCAAACGGAAAGCCGGAATACGAATCCTTCGTAAACTTCTGGATGCCGTTCAACGGCGGCGTAGGTATGCATGACGCTTCATGGAGAAGCAGCTTTGGCGGAAGCATTTACATCAACAGCGGTTCTCACGGATGCGTGAACCTGCCATACAGCAAGGCGAAAGCGATTTATGAGAATATTTCCTCAGGAACCCCAATCATCTGTTATTATTCCGGAAGTTCTTACGCGGCAAGCGACAGCGGTTCTTCCAGTGAGGATGTCTCACAGGCAGTACCTGCGGATTCCAACGGGAACGCGCAGCAGGAGCCGGCCGATGAACCGGAGCCTGAAGCGCCTGCGCCGGTGCAGACAGAGACGCCGGCGGTATCTACCCCCGCGTCTGAAACGCCGGAAGTGAATCAGCCTGAGGCGCCAGCGCCGGACGACACAGAGAACACGGGCGCAGAGCAGTCCCCTGCAGATTCAAACGGACAGCCTGTGGCGCAGGAATAAGGATTATTCTTCAACTACAATTTCATATATCTTCAGGGCAGGGTGACCGCGGCATAAGGCAGCGGAATTCCCGACCGGCGGTAAAGTCCGCGAACCTGCGCAAGCAGGCCGATTTGGTGACATGGGTAAACCATGAAGTCCAAAACCGACAGTTAAAGTCTGGATGGAAGAAGACGCGATACAAAATGCAATTTTATTTTGTATATTTAAGACCCTGAGATCCTGCAGGGTCTTTTATATTTTATAAATAAAAAGAAAGGAAGTTTATTATGAACAAAAAAGAAAAGAGATTCAATATCCGCACCCTTACCATGACGGCCATGCTGTCCGCCATCGCCTTTGTACTGATGTTTCTGGATTTCAGCATTCCCATTATGCCCGGCTTCATCAAGATGGATTTTTCGGAGCTTCCGGCGCTGATCGGCGCTTTTTCCATGGGGCCTTTGTCCGGTCTTGTGATCTGTCTGGTAAAAAATTTGCTCCATCTGGCTATCAGTAGCACCGGCGGCATCGGGGAGCTTTCTAACTTCATTCTGGGCGCTGCCTTCGTGGTGCCTGCGGGACTGATCTATACATACAAAAAGACGAAGGCCGGCGCAGTGGTCGGATCCTTTGTGGGAGCCGCGGTGATGGCCATCGTCAGTATTTTTACCAACTATTTTCTCGTATATCCAGCTTACGCAAAGCTCTTTATGCCTATGGAAGCTATCATGAATGCTTATCAGGCCATCAATGGAAATATCAAGAATCTCTGGCAGGCGCTGATCGTTTTCAATTTGCCCTTTAATTTTGTAAAGGGGATGTGCAGCGTGGTGATTACTTTTCTGATCTACAAGCGTATTTCTCCTTTGATCAAGGGAACAAGGATCATGGTAGAGGAACAGTCGGCTGACCGTTGAGAAAACAGGCAAAAAGAAATAAGAGGTTTG
>CANQQN010000212.1 GCA_947625995.1 uncultured Lachnospiraceae bacterium | reverse complement strand
TGTTTCATAGATCATTTCCTCAGTTTTTCTTTTTATGGATATTTCGGATAGTTTTTTTCTTTGGTTTTCTATGTTCCCGCCGGAGTTCGCTTTTGAAAGCTGCCGTTTTATTCGGCGTATTCTTTTTCACAGGTCTGGGCGGGATCAGACACCCCTTCTCAAATCCGATGAGATCCCTTCGTCCGGCCTTAGTGAGCGCCTCGTACACAAGCGCGTAGTTCTTCGGATCCCGGTACTGGATCAGCGCCCGCTGCATCGCCTTTTCATGGGGCTCTGTGGGCACATATACCGGCTCCATGGTACGGGGATCCACCCCTGTGTAATACATGCAGGTGGAAAGGGTGGAGGGTGTGGGATAAAAATCCTGCACCTGTTCCGGCATATAGCCCAGATCCCGCAGATATTCGGCAATAGCCACAGCCTCCTTCAGCGTGGAACCGGGATGGGAGGACATCAGATAGGGAACCAGATACTGCTTTTTCCCCAGCTTTTCATTGACTGCATTATATTTTTTTACAAACTGCTGATACACCTGATGGGGCGGCTTTCCCATCTTCTCAAGCACAGGACCGGCCACATGCTCCGGGGCCACCTTCAACTGTCCGCTGACGTGATAGCTGCACAGTTCCTTCAAAAATTCTCCGGAACGATCCGCAAGCACATAATCAAAACGGATGCCGGAACGGATGAACACCTTCTTTACACCCGGCAGCGCCCGCAGTTTCCTTAGCAGCTGCAGATAATCCTCATGGTCTGCCTTCAGATTGGGACAAGGCGCCGGAAACAGGCATTGCCGGCCCTTACAGGCGCCGTCGCGCAGCTGTCTGTCACAGGCCGGATGCCTGAAATTTGCCGTTGGGCCGCCTACGTCGTGGATATATCCCTTAAACTCCGGATCGCAGGTCATCTGCCTTGCCTCCGCCACAATGGATTCGTGGCTTCTTGCCTGTACGATCCTTCCCTGATGAAAGGTCAGAGCGCAGAAGCTGCAGGCGCCGAAACAGCCACGGTTGCTTGTGAGGCTGAATCTTACCTCCGAGATCGCGGGCACACCGCCCTTCTCCCTGTAAGACGGGTGAAACGTCCGCATGTAGGGAAGGGCGTATACATCGTCCATCTCCTGTGTGGAAAGCGGCATGGCAGGCGGATTCTGTATGACGCAGATCCCGTTTGGATAGGGCTCCACCAGAGGCCTCGCCGTAATGGGATCTGTATTCTGATATTGGGTATAAAAGCTTTTTGCGTAGGCCAGCCTGTCCACCTGTAGTTCTTCAAAGGAAGGGAGCCAAATACCGTCATAAACCCGATCTGTTTCGGAAGAACGATAGACCGTCCCCCGCACAAAGGTAATCTCCTTTACGGGAATGCCGGCTGCCAGCGCGTCGGCAATCTCCACTACCGCCTTTTCCCCCATGCCGTACATCAAAAGGTCTGCGCCTGAATCCAGAAGAATAGACCGTCTGATCCTGTCCGACCAGTAATCGTAATGGGCGAGCCTGCGCAGGCTTGCCTCGATGCCGCCGATGAGAATGGGCGTATCCTTGCAGGTCTGCCGGATCAGATTGCAGTAGACAATGGTCGCGCGGTCCGGACGCTTTCCCATGACGCCGCCGGGTGTATAGGCGTCCGTCTGCCGGCGCTTTTTTGAAACCGTATAGTGATTTACCATGGAATCCATGTTTCCACCGGAAACAAGAAAGGCAAGCCTCGGAACGCCAAGAGCAAGTATGCTCTCTTTGTCCGTCCAGTCCGGCTGGGAAATGATCCCTACGGTGTAACCGCCTGCTTCCAGCACTCTGCTGATGATGGCATGTCCGAAGCTGGGATGATCCACATAGGCGTCCCCGATAATATATACAAAATCAAGGCGGTCAAGGCCCGCCTGCTCCATCTCCTGTCTGCTGACCGGGAGAAATCCTTTTGCCATGATCGCTCCTTATTTCTTTAATCTCTCATAGGTGCCGTCGAGCACCTGTCTGAATGATTTTATGTAATAATGCGCCAACTGTTTTTTCTGCCCCCGCAGGTCTGCGGAGAAATCGTCCTCCACCGCGCAGACCTCCATGCCCGCGTTGAGCCCGGCCTGAATGCCCTGAGGGATATCCTCAAAGACCAGACATGCTTCCGGCGGGACAGACAACATTCCGGCGATCTTTAAATAACCTTCCGGAGAAGGTTTTCCGGTTTTCACATCGCCGGAAGTCAAGATCACGTCAATGGTTTCAAGTACAGGCCGCGCGCTTTTGATGGCGTCCATCAGCATTGCTGAGTTGCTGGTGCAGATGGCCGTCTTGATTCCTTGTTCCTGCAAAAACAGAAGCAATTCTTCAGCACCGTCCTTCAAAAAAATCTCGTTGCGGTAGGCATAAAGCGCCATTTCGTTCCATTCGTCCATGATCTCTTCCAATGACTGTCTAAGACCAAACTGTTCTTTAAAATATACAGCCGTTTCCAGAAAGCTTTTTCCTTCAATCTCATCATGCATGTTTTCCGGAAAGGTGATGCCATATTTTTTGCCATAGGCATCGTCGATTTTCAGCCACAGCCACATAGAGTCCGCAAGCGTACCGTCCAGATCGAACAATATCGCCTTTTTATTTTTCAGCATAAACCTGTCAATCCTTTCAGCGCCTGTATTTCTTCCTCCGTAAGGGACCGAAACTGCCCCGGCAACAGTGCTTCGTCCAAAAAAAGCGTGCCCATTTTCATACGTTTCAGACCGGTAACCGTCAGCCCGACGGCCTGAAACATCCGCTTGACCTGATGGAACCTGCCCTCCTGTATGGTCAGCAGACATTCGTTACCGGCTTTGTCCGAAAAAAAGAGTTCAGCGGGCATCGTAGGCCGCTCCTCTCCGATATCAACTCCTTGACGAAAATATTTTTCCGTTTCCTTTGGGATATCCTTATCCGTTCGGACATAATAAGTCTTATCCACATGTCTTTTTGGAGAGAGCAGTCGGTGGGAAAGATCTCCGTCATCGGTCAAAAGCAACAGACCTTCCGTATCCTTGTCCAGCCTGCCCACAGGAAAAAGTCCTTTTTGCAATTCCTTCGGGAACAGATCCAGAACAGTCCGGTCCCGGCCGTCTGTCCGCGTTGGTTCCCTGTTTGAAATAGATGTTGATGGAAGCATCTCCCGTATTC
>CANQQN010000211.1 GCA_947625995.1 uncultured Lachnospiraceae bacterium | reverse complement strand
TTTCGGATTGTCTACGCCTAAGCCTGCCGCCTCGCAGCCAATAAGCTTTACGGACTGGTCGGGAATAAATTCATAAAACGCACCCATGGCGTTGCTGCCGCCGCCCACGCAGGCGATGACAGCGTCGGGAAGCTTGCCTTCCTTCTCCATCAGCTGTTCTTTGATCTCTTTGCCGATGATCTTCTGGAAATCCCGGACGATCATGGGGAAGGGATGGGGGCCCATCACAGAGCCAAGGACATAGAGGGTGTCGTCCACCCGTCTGGTCCATTCCCGCATGGTCTCGTTCACCGCGTCCTTCAAGGTCATGGTGCCGCTGGTGACCGCGTGAACCTTCGCGCCCAGAAGCTCCATGCGGAACACGTTCAGCGCCTGACGGTCCGTGTCCTCCTTGCCCATGAAGATCTCGCACTCCATGCCCATCAGCGCCGCCGCCGTGGCGGTAGCCACGCCGTGCTGGCCTGCGCCGGTTTCCGCGATCACTCTCGTCTTTCCCATCTTCTTTGCCAGAAGCACCTGCCCCAGCACATTGTTGATCTTGTGGGAGCCGGTATGGTTCAGATCCTCTCTTTTCAGATAGATCTTGGCGCCGCCCAGATCCTTTGTCATTTTTTCCGCGTAGTACAGCAGGGACGGTCTGCCCGCGTAATCCCTGTACAGATCATTTAATTCCTTTACAAATTCCGGATCGTTCTTATAGTGCTCATAGGCGGCGTCCACCTCTTGGACTGCCGTCATCAACGTCTCCGGAATATACTGTCCTCCGTAATTTCCGTATCTTCCTTTTTTCATTTTTCTTATATCCTCCCGTTCTATCCCAACATCCGTCTGCCGCCGACACAGCCGCTTTCCAATGCAGCGGATTTTTGCGGCTCTGATTTTTTCGTCCGCCGGTATAAGCAGACAGCGGCCCGACGTATTATATCCCCCGCAGGCCGTCCAGCATCTGCTTTTTGTTCCGGCTGCGCATCAGCGTCTCCCCGATGAGCACGCCGTCCACCTTCGCATCCCGCAGCGTCTGAATGTCTTCGGGGGTTTTGATGCCGCTCTCCGCCACAAACAGACATTCCCGGGGCACCAGCGCCCGCAGCCGCCCGCTGTTATGCACATCCACCTCAAAGGTCTTCAGATTCCGGTTGTTGACGCCGATCATCCTTGCGCCGGCGGCAACCGCCATGGCGATCTCCGCCTCATCGTGGGCCTCCACAAGAGCCGATAAGCCAAGGGTGTCGCAGATACCGATATATTCCTTCAATTTGCTCTCTGACAGCAGCGCACAGATCAGAAGCACGCAGTCCGCGCCAAGGACCTTTGCCTGCCAAATCTGGTATTCATCTATGGTAAAATCTTTCCGGAGCACCGGAATGGCCACCGCCTCTTTGATCTCCTTCAGGTATCTGTCGCTGCCCAGAAAATAATTGGGCTCTGTCAGGCAGGAGATGCAGGCCGCTCCTGCGGCTTCGTATTCTCTGGCGATTTCCACATAAGGGAAGAAGGGCGCGATAAGGCCCTTGGAGGGCGAGGCCTTTTTTACTTCGCAGATGAAAGAAATGTCTCCTTCCCCCACTGCCTTTTCAAAGGCAAACGCTCCTTTTGGAAGGGCAAGGGCGTCCCGCTTCATCTGCTCCGGTGAAACGGACTGTTTCTGCTTTTCCACCCGTTCTTTCGTGGAAGCGGCGATCTTATCTAATATCATCCTTGCTTCCCCCGGTTCATTCCTTGTTTGTCAGTTCTACAAAACGGTTCAGCTTCTCCATGGCCTTGCCGCTGTCGATGAGTTCCTCCGCCATCCTTGCGGCCTGTTCAAGAGTCACATCGTCCCGCACCATATAGATGGCCGCCGCCGCGTTCATGATCACCGCATTTCTCTTCGGCCCCTTTTCTCCTGAAAGGATGGCTCTGGTGATCTCGGCATTTTCCGCAGGGCCGCCGCCTGTAAGCGCTCCTTTGTCAGCCTTTTCAAAGCCCAGCATTTCCGGCTGAATCACAAAGGAGCGAAGCTTGCCGTCCCTGATCTCACAGCAGCTTGTGGGAGCGCACAGAGAGATCTCATCCAGACAGTCCTGTCCGTAAACCACCATTCCACGCTTTACACCAAGATTCAAAAGCACCTGCGCCAGAGGCTCCACAAGCTCCTCCTCATAAACGCCCATCAGTTCGTAATTGGCGCCAGCGGGATTTGCCAGAGGCCCAAGGATGTTGAAGATGGTACGAATGCCGATCTCCTTGCGGACAGGCGCCACAAACCGCATGGCGCTGTGGTAGGTCTGCGCGAACATAAAGCAGAAGCCGATCTCTTTTAAGATCTCCGCGCTGCGCAGGGGGCTGATGGTAATCTTGGCGCCCAGCGCCTCCAGCACATCCGCCGCGCCACACTTGCTGGATACGCTCCTGTTTCCGTGCTTTGCAACGGGAATGCCCGCCGCGGATACGACAAATCCGGTGGTTGTGGAAATATTAAAAGAATTTGCCTCGTCGCCGCCGGTACCTACGATCTCCAGCACATCCATCTCGTGGAGCAGCCTTGTGGCATGCTTTCTCATGCCCACCGCGCTTGCGGTGATCTCCTCAATAGTCTCGCCTTTCATGCGGAGAGCCGTCAGGTAAGCACCCATATGGATCTGGGACGCTTCGCCGCTCATGATCTCGTCCATAACCTGCTCCGCAGTCTCATAGCTTAGATCCTCTCTGTTCACCAGTTGATAAATCGCTTCTTTAATCATTGTGATTCCTCTTTTCTTTTCTATTCTATATTTTATTTGGTCAATTTTAAAAAATTTTCCATGATGGTCTTGCCGTCCGGCGTCAGCACCGATTCCGGGTGGAACTGCAGCCCGTAGACGGGAAGCTCTCTGTGAGCCACCGCCATCACTTCGCCGTCCCCGGTCTCTGCGATCACGGAAAGCTCCTCCGGCAGCGTCTTTACATCTGCCGCCAGAGAATGGTATCTGGCCACCGGAATCTCCTCCGGCAGTCCCGCAAACAGCGGATGGCCTTTTTGCAGCCTTGCCATGCTCTGTTTGCCGTGCATCAACGTCTTGGCATAGGTGATCTTCCCACCGAAAGCCTCACAGATTCCCTGATGCCCAAGGCAGACCCCGATGATGGGGATCTTTCCTTTCAGCGCCTTTACCGCCTCCTCGCAGACGCCTG
>CANQQN010000210.1 GCA_947625995.1 uncultured Lachnospiraceae bacterium | reverse complement strand
CCTGTCACTGGCACGGCAGATTCAGGATTGCTGCAACCATCCCGGACAAAAGGACGCCGCCCGCTGGCCCGTTTACTTGGAGGCCCGCGCCTGCCTGAAAAAGGGGCGTCCCCTTGTGATCGCTACGGCAGCCTCCAAAGAAGAACTGCACCGGACAGACGATCCCGATTTTCACGAGACAGTTGCGCTTGCCACCTCTCTTCTGGTACAATTATTATTGGACAAGCTTCCCATCGAGACCCTTTCGGTATTCGGCGGGGACATGGTGGCGGCTATCCTGAAACGGCTGTCCTGCCACAGGGTGCAGGCTTGGGGCGAGATCTGTGCCGGCGTTCCCTTATGCACCTTCACCTATCAGGGCAGAACAAGGTCGTTGGTGACCAAATCCGGCGGTTTTGGACAGCCGGACGTTATCTCTGTGATCAATAAAACATTTCAATCATAAACAACTTTAAAGGAGGGTATTTCTATGTTAGCAGTAACTATGGGCGACGGCAACGGCGTCGGTCCCGAAATCATTCTGAATTCCTATTTAAAAGGAGAATTAAACAGCGAAAGCTATGCCATTGTTGGCGATTACGCTGTTCTGGAGTATTGTAACGGACTTCTGAACCTAAACGTTCCGTTACATAAAATGGCTTCTCTTGACGACACGGACAAGAATGCCTTAAATATCTACGATCTCGGACTTTTAAAGGCCGCGGACATCACCCCCGGAAAGATCAGCAAGGCGGTGGCGGCCGCTTCCAGAGAATACGTGGCCGAAGCGTCCCGTATGGCCCTTGACAACAAATTCACCGCGCTGGTGACCCTTCCTGTCAACAAGGAAGCGATCCGGCTTTCCGACCCGGACTTTACCGGACACACGGAACTGATCGCAGGCATCTGCGGACAGACCAACTATACCATGATGCTTGCTTCCGATAAACTGACGGTGACGCACGTAAGCACCCATGTTTCCATGGAGCAGTCTATCAAAAACTGTAAAAAGGACCGCATCCTCAATGTGATCCGTCTCACCAACGACGCCCTTGCAAGGTTCAAGGACACGCCCCGCATCGCGGTGGCCGGCTTAAATGCCCACGCAGGGGAAGGCGGCGCTTTCGGACGTCAGGAGATCGAGGAGATCAACCCTGCCGTGGAGGCCGCAAAAGCGGAAGGCATCGCTGCTTTCGGCGCGATTCCTCCCGACACTGTATTCCTGCGGGCTTATAAGGGTGAATTTGACGCGGTTGTGTGTATGTATCACGATCAGGGGCATATCCCCATGAAGCTTCTGGATTTTGAGGGCGGCGTGAATGTGACGCTTGGCCTGAAAGTGGTGCGCACTTCCGTAGACCACGGCACCGCGTTTGATATCGCTTATAAGGGGATCGCTTCCACGGGAAGCCTTGCGGCAGCCTTTGAATATGGAAGGAAGATTCAGAATCCGGTGAAATAGTGTAAGGGGCTGCGCGCGCGACGGATTTGCGGCTGTGAAGCAAAGCTGTTCTGGGATTTGGCAGAGTAAATCAGCAGTTTCACCGCAAACATGCAGATTTTCTTGTTTTGCTGCGTTGCCTATCGACAGATGCTGCCGCAAACGCCAGACAGGCTTTCGCATCTGTCGCTGTGCTTTGCAATATTCACCTTGGTTTTTAAACATAAGCATGAAAGGATAAAATGTAATTATGAAATCTGATAAAAAGGGACTTTTTCTGGTGACAGGCGTGATCGGCGCGGTGCTTGTTTTTCTGGGAATCGGGCTTGCACTGATCCATTTGGGGTCTTTTATCAGCGTCATGATCGGGTTTGCACTCTTTGCGCTGATTATGGTGATCTGTAAAAAAGGGAACTTAGCAAACAGCCAAGTTTTTCTGGCTGGCTCACTGTACTGTGTTTTATTTTTTGTGATGTCCGGCGTATTAGGCATTTACAGCAGCATCAAAGCAATTCCCCAATATATGATCGTAAACAGCGACACTCTGCTGCGGGAAGCCCTGAGGCATGCCTATCCGATCTACATTGGGATCGGCCTGATCTTATGCCTTTTGTCTTATATGAAGCTGGTCGGGTTTCACAAAGAAATCGAAGCAGAACAAGAGAATGATCAGAGTGACAGCAGGTAATGATCTTTACGCAGCCGTCCGGCGGCGGTCTTACGGCGCCTGCACCATTAGAAAGGATACATCCGGCCCCTGTGGGCGATTTCACAGGTTTTGGATCTGAAGTTAAAGGAGGATGGTAAATTATGAATGAAAAAATAAAGAGCGGCGTATGGGAATGCCATGAATTTGACTGGGGGGATTTTCCCGTCATTGACAAGGAAACGGAGTTTGTGAATTCCGTTGGCATGCGCATGGTGCCTGTGGAGCCCCACGACTATCGGCAGGGCGGCGGCGACCCGGAGCATCATCCCGACGCGCTGCCCACCCGCAAATGTTTTATCACGAAGCGGTATTTTATCGCCGACGAGCCTGTAAAACAGGATTTATTTGAAGAATTTTATCAGGAGGTCTACGGAAAGTCCTCCGACACCACCAATTACCGGGGCTATGTGCTGGGCGTCAGCTGGTATGACGCGGCGGAGTTCTGCAAATGGCTGTCGGCAAAGGAAGGCGTGTTCTACCGTCTGCCCACGGAAGCCGAATGGGAAGCAGCCGCAAGGCAGTCCACAGAGTTGAATTTAGACAGAATGTGCGACGCCCACATCCGAGAATGGTGCTTCGACTGGTACGGCGTCTATTCAGATTTGGACCAAACTGACCCGGCAGGCCCGGATTCCGGCCTGTGCAAGGTGGTCCGGGGCGGCTATCTGGACAATCCCAAGCGCTACAATGAGCACTGTCTGGATCTTTGGTGGCGGGCGGCGCTGCCTCCCAACTACCGTCATTACCATGAAGACGTGAACAATCCTTTCGGACGGCACATCATCGGACTGCGGGTTGCCTGCGGCGAGATGCCTGTCACGGACGGCACCCACCCTGCCAACCAGTTCTGCATGAACGTGCATCAGCTGGCGCCGGATCTGAAGGCGGGGCCCGATCCCAGTGTGCCTTATTTTCGGAAGCGTCACATTTTCCCGACGCCTCCCGACAACGCTCCCAACGAGCAGATCCTCGCGGCGGGCTTAAATCCGGCCTTCCGCGCCGCCCAATAGTCTGGATACCACCGCTGGAT
>CANQQN010000209.1 GCA_947625995.1 uncultured Lachnospiraceae bacterium | reverse complement strand
GTCTCACAGCCCGGTATGGGGTTGGTATGGATCAGCGGAATGGTGTGCGCCGCGGCTTCTGTACTGGTCAATCCGCCGGGTTTGGTCAGCAGCACATCACAGGCGTCCATAAACAGGGAGATCTCTGTCTCATATCCCCAGACAAATAACGCCGGATCGTCCCCGAATTTTTCCGTCAGGCTGTTCATAACCGATGTATTGGTTCCGCAGATAACGGCGACAGAGTATTTGCCGTCGCCTGCCTCCAAAAGCTGTTTCACAAGCTGTTCAATGTGGCCAAAGCCCATACTGCCTGTCATCACAAGGATCATGGGCAGATCTTTGGGCAGACCTAATTTTTCTTTTGCTGCTTCCTTGGTCTGATGGTCAAGAAAACGGCCGCTGACGGGGATGCCAAGAGGCAGGATCCGTTTGGGATCCATGCCTTTCTTTTCGTATTCCTCCAGCAGATCCGCGTGACCCGCCGTATAGTAATCACAGTTTGTTTCCTCCCAGAAGGGAATACAGGTATAGTCTGTGGCCACAGCTATGGTCAGTACATCCGAAAGCTCTCCCTGCTCTTTCAGGGCGGTCAGCGCCTGAGCAGGAAACAGATGTGTGGTGACCACAGTGTCAAACTGTCCGTCCTGAATATAGGCAAGCAGGCTGCTGCACATTCTGGCGGTTACCTGATAGACCGGCGATTTGTGCCGGTCGCTGCTGATGACATTTGCCGCGTGGTAAAGGGCGTCAAATAAATGGGGCGTTTTTTTGACGATGCCGGTATAGGTTTTGGATACGGCGTCGGAAAGCTTCGGACTAAAAAAAGTTTCCAGAGGATCAATCATCCGGTGGGGTATATTTCTGCGTGTCAGTTCTTCTGCAACCGCATAGGCGGCGGCATGGTGGCCGCCTCCCATATTGCATGATAATATCAGTACGTTCATAGTGTCTATTTTCGTTTGTTATATTTCTCCTCACAGTATTTGCAGCGGTAGATCTGTCGTTCTTCATCCGTAAGGATAAAAACATGGGGCAACTCCTGCTCGATGGAAGTGATGCACCGGGGATTCTTGCATTTGATGATATTGACGATCTCCTTTGGCAGGGACAGCTTGCGCTTTTCCACGATCTGGCCGTTCTGGATCACGTTTACGGTAATGCTGTGATCAATAAAGCCCAGTATATCCATGCTCATATCGTCAATGGGGCATTGCACCTTGATGATGTCCTTCTTGCCCATCTTATTGCTGCGGGCGTTTTTGATGATGGCCACCGTGCAGTCCAGATCATTCAGCTTCAGATCCCGGTAGATATCCATGCTCTTTCCGGCGGGAATGTGGTCCAGTACGAATCCTTCGTCGATCTTTCCAACATTTAACATCATAGGGTATCCTCCAATCCTAACAAGATGATGATCAGGGCCATGCGGGCGTAGACGCCGAACTGCACCTGCTTGAAATAAACGGCTCTGGGATCGTTGTCTACTTCCACAGAGATTTCATTTACCCGGGGGAGAGGGTGGAGCACCAGCATGTCCTCCCTTGCCAGCGCCATCTTTTTGGCGTCCAGAATATAAGAATCTTTCATGCGGATATATTCTTCCTCGTTGAAGAAGCGCTCTCTCTGGACACGGGTCATATACAGCAGGTCAAGCTCGCCCATAACCTCGTCCAGACTGACAACTTCCTTGAAGGGAATATGATTTTTTTTCAGTACGTCCTCCCGGATATAGTCGGGGACCCGCAGCTCTTCAGGGGAGATCAGCACAAAGGAGATGCCCTCGTAACGGACAAGGGCATTGATGAGAGAGTGTACTGTCCGCCCGAATTTCAGGTCGCCGCAAAGACCGATCTTTAAATTGGAGAGACGGCCCTTCAAGGAGCGGATGGTATGCAGGTCGGTGATGGTCTGGGTGGGATGCTGGTGACCGCCGTCCCCTGCGTTTATGACAGGAATGGAAGATTTCTCTGCTGCCACCATGGGCGCGCCCTCTTTGGGGTGGCGCATAGCGCAGATATCCGCGTAACAGGATACCATGCGGATGGTGTCGCTGACGCTTTCGCCTTTGGCTGCGGAACTGGAGTCGGCGCTGGAAAAGCCGATGACGCTGCCGCCCAGATTGAGCATTGCGGTTTCAAAGCTCAGCCGGGTGCGGGTGCTTGGCTCGTAAAACAACGTGGCTATCTTTTTCCCGTCGCAGACATGGGCGTATTTGGCACGATGCTTTTCGATGTCCGTGGCAAGGTCCAGCAGGTGGTCAAGCTCCTCCACAGTAAAATCCAGTGGACTCATCAGATGTCTCATAGTGTACCTCCATTCTTATATCCGGATTTTTCTTTTCCTATCATACAATATCCTGTGAATTTTTTCAATCAGTTTTATAAGATAATGCAGGATGTTTTGTGGAATTGTTTTGCGTCCGCTATTTTTATTTTGCATTATGGAAGGATTTGATCTATAATAAACAGATAAGAATCCCGCGGCTAAAACAAATACAGGCTATAGCGCAAAATTTGGAGGAATTTATCACATGAAACAGATACTGGAATTGATCGAAAAGGAAGTAAAGCGTGCTTTTACGGAGGCAGGCTATGATGAAAAATATGGAAAGGTGACGCTGTCAAATCGGCCGGATCTGTGCGAATACCAGTGCAACGGCGCATTGGCGGCCGCAAAGGAATACAGAAAAGCGCCTATGATGATCGCAAAGGACTGTCAGGTGATTCTTGAAAAAAACAGCATGTTTTCCATGGCTGACGCGGCGGCACCGGGCTTTCTCAACCTGAAGCTGGAGGATTCCTGTCTGGCGGCATATCTGAATGAGATGGCGGCGTCGGAGAAATTTGGTCTGGAGGAGGCAAAGGAGCCGGAGACCGTAGTGGTAGACTACGGCGGCGCCAACGTAGCGAAGCCCCTTCATGTGGGACACCTGCGTCCTGCCATCATCGGGGAGAGCATCAAGCGGATCGGGAAGTACATGGGCCATCATATGCTGGGGGACGTGCATTTGGGAGACTGGGGCTTGCAGATGGGTCTGGTGATCACAGAGGTGGGAAAGCGCAATCCAGAGCTTCCTTATTTTGATGAAAATTATGAGGGCGAATACCCGGCGGAACCGCCGTTTACTCTTGAAGAATTGTCAGAGATCTATCCCACCGCAAGCGCGCGCTCCAAAGAGGATCCGGCTTATAAGGAGGAAGCGCTCCTTGCCACCCGGCAGCTTCAGCAGGGCCGCAGGGGCTACCGGGCCCTCTGGCAGCATA
>CANQQN010000208.1 GCA_947625995.1 uncultured Lachnospiraceae bacterium | reverse complement strand
GTTGCCTATATCAGCTTTTATCTGGAAGAGGACGTAGATGCCAAGGCGCTCCTGAAACAGATCGAAGAAGGATTGAAAGACATGTCGTCCTATGCGGACGTGGGCTCCTGCCGGATCGAAGAGAGCGCCACAGAAGACAAGGACTGGGTGAATAACTGGAAGGAATTCTTTAAGCCGTTTACGGTAGACGATATCCTGATCAAACCGTCATGGTACGAGATGCGTCAGGAAGAAAAAAAGGCCTGTTCTTTTGTGATCGAGATCGATCCCGGCATTTCCTTCGGCACGGGTATGCATGAGACGACCCAGCTTGTACTGCGTCAGCTTCGCAAATATGTAAAGAAAGACATGGCGCTGCTTGACGTGGGATGCGGCAGCGGGATTCTGTCTATATTGGCTCTGAAGCTGGGCGCCGCAAAGGTGGTCGGCATGGATATTGATCCCGCGGCAGTGGAGTCCACATGTAAGAATATGGAGGCGAACGGAATCCCTGCAGGCCGTTTTGAAGCTTTCTGCGGCAATCTTCTGGAGGGTAGTCAGGCGGCAGACCGGGCCGGCTACGGCTGTTATGACATCGTAGCCGCCAATATTCTGGCAGATATCGTGATTCCCCTTGCCCAAGTGGTGGGTGTGCATCTGAAAAAAGGCGGGCTGTTTATCACTTCCGGGATTCTGGATCTGAAGGAAAAAGCGGTGAGGCAGGCGCTGGAGGAAAACGGTTTTGAAATTTTGGAGGTGACCCGGCAGAACGACTGGGTTTCCGTTACGGGAAAGTATATGAGGGACTGATATGCATCATTTTTTTGTGGAACCGTCTCAGATCGGCGCAGACGCCATAGAGATTACCGGCAATGATGTGAACCATATCAAAAACGTGCTGCGGATGAAAACGGGAGAGCGGCTTTCTGTTTATGACGGGGCGTATCACGAATATCTTTGCAGTATCAGGGAAATTGGCACGGACAGTATCCGGCTGGATATTCTGGAAAAGACGGATCAGACCGGGGAACTTGCGTCCGGGCTGTATCTGTTTCAGGGACTGCCAAAGGGCGATAAGATGGATCTGATCATTCAGAAGGCGGTGGAACTGGGCGTTTACGAGATCATTCCTGTCGTCACCAACCGCTGTGTGGTAAAGCTGGATGAAAAGAAAAAAGCGGCCAAGCAGAAGCGCTGGCAGGCTATCGCGGAGAGCGCGGCCAAGCAGTCGGGACGGGGCATTATCCCGCGGGTGACGCCGGTGATGACGTTGCCGGAAGGGTTTGCCTATGCGGATGCGCTGGACAAAAACCTGATCCCCTATGAACTGGAAAAGGGAATGGAAAAGACCAGACAAGAACTGTCCGGATTAAAAAGCGGCATGTCCGTGGGGATCTTTATCGGGCCGGAGGGAGGCTTTGACCGGCGCGAGGTGGAAGAGGCGGAAGCCCATGGCATTGTTCCGGTCTCTCTTGGCAGGCGGATCCTCAGAACGGAGACAGCAGGGCTTTGTATGCTGTCGGTTCTGATGTTCTGGCTGGAAGAAAACTGATCGGATATAGAAAGAAAGGAATTTGGATCGTATAGATGGAAGTATATTTTGACAATTCGGCAACCACCCGCTGCTGCAGGGCGGCAGCCGAAAAGATGATGGACCTGATGACGATAGATTACGGAAATCCCTCCTCCATGCATAGAAAGGGAGTAGAGGCGGAGCGTCATATCAGGGAGGCAAAGGAGATACTTGCCTCGCTTTTGAAAGTCAATGAAAAGGAGCTTGTATTTACCTCAGGCGGCACGGAATCCAACAATCTTGCCATTATTGGCACGGCGTTGGCAAACCGGCGGGCCGGGACCCATATCATTACGACCGCCATTGAGCATCCTTCCGTGACCAATGTGATGAAGCATCTGGAGGAAGAAGGCTTTGCGGTGACATACCTGCCGGTAAGCCGTACCGGCATTGTTTCGCTGGAAGCTTTGAAGGAGGCCATGACGAAAGAGACCATTCTCGTCTCGGTGATGATGGTAAACAATGAGATCGGTTCTCTGCAGCCCTTGGAACAGATCTCCGCCGTTGTTAAGGGCGTAAATCCCGGCTGTATTTTTCATGTTGACGCGGTGCAGGGGTTTGGAAAATTTAGGATATTTCCAAAGCGCATGGGTATCGATCTGTTGTCTGTCAGCGGACACAAGATCCATGGGCCAAAAGGCGTGGGGCTGCTTTATATTAACGAAAAGGTGAAGATATGGCCCGTGCTTTTTGGCGGCGGCCAGCAGAGAAATCTCCGCTCCGGAACGGAAAATGTGCCGGGGATTGCGGGACTGGCCGCGGCTGCAAAGGCAGGTTATGAAAATTTTGAAGAAAAACGGGAAGCCCTGTATAGCCTGCGCAAGCGGTTTGTGGAGAGGATTAGAAGACTGGACGGCGTTACGGTAAACGGGCCATCGGACAGGGAAGGCGCGCCGCATATCGTCAGTGTCAGCTTTCGGGACGTCCGAAGCGAGGTGCTGCTTCATACACTGGAGGAAAGGGGCATCTATGTGTCTTCGGGAAGCGCCTGCGCTTCCAACAAGCCGGGGATCAGTGAGACGCTGAAAAGCATCGGGGTGGAAAAGCAGCTTTTGGACGCTACGATACGGTTTAGCTTCAGCTTTGAGAATACTGCGGAGGAAGTGGATTACTGTCTTGGCGTGTTGACGGAGGTGCTCCCGGTGCTCCGCAAATATTTGCCACATTGATATAGCATACTTTGCGGAAATGTGGTATAGTAGAAAAGGTTATATCCTTGTAAAATGATAGGGATTGAAAAGAAAGGGTGAGTATAGGTGAGCAAGGCCAGAAAGATGGTCATTGCTGTTTTGGCAGTGATTGTAGTCGCCGCGCTGGGCATGTGCGGTTATACAATATATGAGCGTTATTTCCAAAAGCCTCCTGTAACGCCGTTTGTGCAAGGGATGATAGACGAGGGCGGTTTTTATCTGTCTGACAGACTGTATACGGCATCCTTCTATTCCAAGCCATGGGAATTTGAGGCACCCGACAGACTGCGGTATCTTCAGGAAAGAAATAAAGGGATCGTGGCCATGCGTTCAGGATTCCTGTATCCGATTCCGCTGAACCCGAATTATGAGATCAAGAATGTGGATTTCCAGCACTGGAAATCCATAAATAACGAAGTCATCGGCTACATAGAGTTTGAAAATATGCCTGTGATCAGTTATCCGGTGCTTTACCGGGATGGCAGCGATTTTTACCTGAAGCATGATATCAGCGGC
>CANQQN010000207.1 GCA_947625995.1 uncultured Lachnospiraceae bacterium | reverse complement strand
TTTTGCGTGTACAACTTGTTTTATTCGGGTTGATGCAGGATTGAGGCAGGTATAAAGAGATTTACCTTTCAGCGCTGGATACGGAAAGGGATAGTTGCAGGAACGGGAAAAATGTGCTATATTTAACTGATCGTTACAATATCAGATTTCCGGTCAGACAGTTCTGCGGGGACGACTGTTACAACGTGATCTTAAACAGCTTACCCCTTAGTCTCGCGGACTGCAGGGACGAAATAGACAGGACCGGCATTTCCGGCCTCAGGCTTATGTTTACAGTAGAGGATGGGGAAACGGCAAAAAAGATCTGCCGTTGCTTTTCAGATCTGTTTTTAACCGGCGGACCTTGTGAGAAAGGGATCGCGCTGCCGGGAGAACCGTTTACCAGAGGACATTTCAAAAGAGGAGTTGAGTAGGTATATGACGACGATTATCACTACGCTGGCCAATTATCTGATGATTGTCATATTTGCCGTCTACACCTTTCAAAGCTTTCATGTATTTAAAAAGAAAAGCGAGGAGGAGCGGAAACATATTTATGCCATGCAGGTGTTTTCCATATTTATGCTTTCGTTTCTTTCGCATCTGGTCATCTATCTGCATACGGAAAGTCTGGAACTTTTGCTTTATTATGGGGCGCAGGTCATGTTCTTTATCGCCGTTCAACTGACGTTTACCCTTTGCTATCCGAAGTGCTCCAGACTTTTGCTGAACCATATGTGCATGCTGCTGGCAATAGGATTCTTTATGATCGGAAGGCTTGATCTGGACAAATCGATCAGACAATTTGTTATTGCTGCCGTCGGTATGGTGGTGTCAATGTTTATTCCTTTGATCATCCGCAAGGCAAGATTTTTGAAAAAGCTCACCGTGTTCTATGGACTTCTCGGCATCGGCCTGCTGGGAGCGGTATTTGTCATCGGAAGCGTCACAAACGGCTCCAAGATCAACATTACGATACATGACATCACTTTGGCGCCAAACGAATTCGTCAAGATCATATTTGTGTTTTTTATGGCGGGAATGTTTTTGAACAGTACCTCTTTTCAAAGGGTCGCGGCGACGACAGTGATCGCCGCTGCCCACGTGCTGATCTTAGTAATGTCCAAGGATCTGGGCGGGGCGCTGATCCTTTTTGTCGTGTACATGTCTATGCTCTATATCGCCACCAGAAAGTTTTCATATCTGGCGGCTGGGCTTTTGACTTTTTCCGCGGCGGCGGTGGCGGCCTTTTATCTGTTCAGCCATGTGCGCGTCCGCGTGCTTACCTGGACCACGGCCTTTGATGTGCTCAAAAATGATTCCAGTCAGGTATCCCAGTCGCTTTTTGCCATCGGAACCGGCAGCTGGTTCGGCTCCGGGCTTTGCGAGGGACTGCCTCAGACCATTCCGGTCTCTATCTCCGATTTTATTTTTTCAGCGATCAGCGAAGAGCTTGGCATGGTGTTTGCCCTCTGCCTTGTGCTGGTGTGTTTCAGTTGTTTTTTGATGTTTGTAAACAGTTCCCTGCAGATCCGCGACCCTTTTTACAAGCTGGTATCCATGGGGTTGTCGG
This sequence comes from uncultured Lachnospiraceae bacterium, assembly GCA_947625995.1. Taxonomy (GTDB): domain Bacteria; phylum Bacillota; class Clostridia; order Lachnospirales; family Lachnospiraceae; genus CANQUC01. The sequence continues at coordinate 1,713 of CANQQN010000207.1, read as the reverse complement.
TTTCATTTATTTTTCAGGTTTTCCTCACCATCGGAGGAGATACGAAATTCATACCTCTGACCGGTGTGACATTGCCTCTGGTAAGCTACGGCGGCAGTTCCGTGCTCAGTTCTCTCGCCGTGTTCGCCATTATACAGGGAATCTATATTATGAAGCAGGATGAAGGTGAATTGCATGCAGAAAAACAGAGACGCAAATCTTCGGACCAATAGCGGCGCAAAAAAAGAAAAAAGCAAAGAGATCATGATGCTCACCTATTTTTTTCTGCTGATCTTTGTGGCGCTTCTTGGTTACCTTGTGTTTTTTCAGGTGTCCTATGGCGAAGATATGGCAAACAGCCCCTACAACCGTAAGAGGCAGAGTCAGCTTGCGCAGAAGGTGGTCCGGGGGCAGATCATGGCTTCCGAGGGAGAAGTGCTTGCCAAAACAGAGATAGATGATGAAGGAAATGAGACGAGAGTCTATCCCTACGGGCATCTTTTTTCTCATGTAGTGGGATACAGCATGAACGGCGGATCGGGTCTTGAAGCAGGTTATAATGTGCGGCTGCTTCGCTCAAACGCGCCGGTGTTGGAACGGATCGATCACTTTTTGTCAAATTCCAAGAACATTGGGGACAATATCGTCACAACGCTGGATATGGGCCTTCAGGAAGCGGCGTACAATGCCCTTGGCGACTCCAGAGGCGCCGTTGTTGTCATGAATCCGAAGACCGGCGCCGTGCTTGCCATGGTTTCAAAGCCGGACTATGATCCAAATGAGATAGGCGACCTGTGGGATTATTACACGTCGGAGGAGAGCAGCGGCGACAGTTCCCTTGTAAACCGTGCGACGCAGGGGTTGTACCCGCCGGGATCCATCTTCAAGGTCTTTACGGCGCTTGCCTACCTGCGGGAGCACGATGATAACTATGAAGACTATCAGTATGACTGTCAGGGCTCGATCAACATTGAGGGCGAGACCATTAACTGCTACCATAATGAAGTCCACGGACCTCTGAATCTGGAATCCTCCTTTGCGCGTTCCTGCAACTCCTCCTTTGTCAATATCGGTTATCAGTGCAATAAAAAGACACTGATCGATATCTGCCGGGGGTTTCTGTTTAACAGCCGTCTGGATATTCCTCTTGCCTATTCCAAGAGCAGTATTTCTATTTCAAAGGCGACTACCACTTATCAGATTATGCAGACGGTCATCGGACAGGGGGACACCCTTGTGACGCCCCTTCATATGGCCATGATGATCTCTACCATAGCCAACGATGGCAAAATGATGAATCCCTATTTTGTGGATCATATTGAAAACGACGGGGGAACGGTTGTCAAGCAGTACCGGCCAAAAAAACTGGATCTTCTCCTGACCTCGAAAGAGACCAAGATCATGAAGGAATTTATGACATCAGTGGTGACGGAGGGAACGGCTTCTTCTCTGAATAACGCCGATTACACTGTGGCCGGGAAAACCGGTTCCGCCGAGTACGGCACCATCAAGGGAAACAGCCATTCATGGTTTGTCTGTTTTTCACCGGTGGAAGACCCTCAGATCGCCATCAGCGTTATCGTGGAGGGCGCGGGAGAAGGAAGCGCCTATGCGGTGCCTGTGGCGCGAAAAATACTAAATGCTTACTATTATGAATACAGCTCTGAAAGGTAAAATTATTCGCACAAAATAAGCCCTGAACGTGACGATTCATGGTAAGATAAGAAAAAAGTT
>CANQQN010000206.1 GCA_947625995.1 uncultured Lachnospiraceae bacterium | reverse complement strand
GCCTCATAATCTGTCGGAGGTGCTGGACGGGGCCATTGCTTTCCTCAAAAAGCCGGATATGAGCCTGCAGGAGCTGATGACTTATATTCCGGGACCGGATTTCCCTACCGGGGGCATTGTGACCAACAAGGATGAACTGGAGGAGATCTACCGCACAGGTGTGGGCAAGCTGAAGGTCCGTGGCCGGGTGCAGGTGGAAAAGGTAAAGGGCGGAAAGGAACGGATCGTCATTACGGAGATCCCCTATACCATGATTGGCGCCAATATCGGCAAATTCCTAAATGAGGTCTATCAGCTGGTGGAGACGAAGAAGACCACGGATATCGTGGATATCGTCAATCAGTCCTCCAAGGAGGGCATCCGTATCGTGCTGGAGCTAAAGAAGGGCGCCGACACGGAGCATCTGATCAACCTGCTCTACAAAAAAACAAAGCTGGAGGACACCTTTGGCGTCAATATGCTGGCGGTGGCAAACGGCAGGCCGGAGACTATGGGACTTGTACAGGTCATGGAAAATTATGTGGATTTTCAGTACGACCTTGCCACCCGCAAATACAACAACCTTCTGAAGAAGGAAATGGATAAGAAAGAGATTCAGGAGGGCCTGATCCGGGCCTGTGACGTGATCGACCTGATCATCGAGATCCTGCGGGGCAGCAAAAATGTGAAGGATGTGCGTGCATGCCTGACGACCGGGAACACAGAGGGCATCCGGTTTAAAACGCAGGCGTCAAAGAAGGCTGCCGCGGGACTCCGTTTTACGGAGCGGCAGGCGAACGCCATTCTGGAAATGCGTCTGTACCGGCTCATCGGCCTTGAGATCGAGGCGTTGATGAAGGAGCATGAGGAGACGCTGAAAAATATCGCGGATTATCTTGATATATTGAATTCCCACGCGTCCATGAACAAAGTGCTGATCAAAGACCTGAAAGCGCTCAAGAAAGAGTTCGGTACGCCCAGAAAAACCTGCATCGAGAACGCCGCGGAGATCGTTCTGGAGGAAAAGAAGATCGAGGAGGCGCCCATCGTGTTTCTCATGGACCGCTTCGGCTACGCGAAGACCATTGACGAGGCCACTTATGAACGCAACAAAGAGAACGCCGACGGAGAGAATAAATATATCCTCCATCTGATGAACACGGACCGTGTCTGTATCTTTACGGATACGGGAAGAATGCATACGATAAAGGCGTTAGATCTCCCCTACGGCAAATTCCGTGACAAAGGAACGCCCATTGATAATGTGAGCAATTACGACAGCAGTGTGGAGTCGCTGATTTGTGCCTTTCCCATGCAGGAGCTTTTGACGGGAACGCTTCTGTTCGTGACAAAAAACGGCATGGCGAAGGTCGTCCCGGGGCAGGAATTCGACGTATCGAAGAAGACAATAGCCGCCACAAAGCTGGCGGAGGGCGACACACTTTTGCTGGTGTCCTGCGTGACGGGAAAAGAGCATCTGGTACTGCAGAGCGAAAAGGGATATTTTCTTCGGTTCGCCATAAGCGAGATCCCTGAAAAGAAAAAGGGTGCCATCGGTGTGCGGGGCATCAGCCTTGGCCCGGGAGATACCCTTTCCGGCGCATACCTGTTAAGCGACAATGACATTGTGGTCACCTATAAGGATACGGAGATCCACCTGAACCGTTTGAAGATCGGAAAACGGGATAATAAAGGCGTGAAGAGATAACCGGTGGTAAAAATATGACAGGATTATAAATAAAAAACGGAGGAAGCTATGAAAGTCAGAACAAGATTTGCACCAAGCCCTACAGGCAGGATGCATGTGGGGAACCTGCGCACGGCACTGTACGCGTATCTGATCGCGAAGCACAACGGCGGGGATTTTATCTTAAGGATTGAGGATACGGATCAGGAGCGTTTCATGGAGGGCGCTCTGGAGATTATCTACCGTACTATGGAAAAGACGGGGTTAAAACACGACGAAGGGCCGGATATCGGCGGCAGCGTCGGCCCCTATGTGCAGAGTGAGCGGCAGGCGCAGGGCATCTATCTGGAATATGCCAAAAAGCTCATCGAGAAGGGTGAAGCCTATTACTGCTTCTGCGACAAGGAGCGTCTGGACTCCTTAAAGCAGGTAGTGGCGGGAAAGGAGATCGTGGTCTATGACAAGCATTGTCTGTCTCTCTCAAAAGAAGAGGTGGAGGCGAAGCTTGCGGCAGGCGTGCCCTATGTGATCCGCCAGAATACGCCAAACGAGGGTGTTACTACCTTCCATGACGATATTTACGGAGACATTTCTGTAGATAACAGCGAGTTGGACGACATGATCCTCATTAAATCCGACGGCTATCCTACCTACAATTTCGCAAATGTAGTGGACGATCATCTCATGGGCATCACCCATGTGGTCAGAGGCAATGAATATTTAAGCTCCGCGCCAAAATACAACCGCCTTTATGAAGCATTCGGCTGGCAGGTGCCCGTCTATGTACACTGCCCGCTGATCACTGACGAGACCGGTAAAAAGCTCAGCAAGCGCAGCGGCCATTCCTCCTTTGAGGATCTTCTGGAGCAGGGATTTGTTTCCGAGGCAATCGTCAACTATGTGGCGCTGCTTGGGTGGAGCCCTTCCGAGAATCGGGAGATCTTTTCTCTGGAGGAACTGTGTCAAGCTTTTGATTACACCCATATGAACAAATCTCCGGCGGTCTTTGACATCCAGAAGCTGAAATGGATGAACAGCGAATATTTAAAGGCCATGGATTTCGATCGGTTTTATGAAAAGGCGCTGCCTTACATCAAAGAGACGGTCACAAGGGACGTCAACACAAAGCTGCTTGCGCAGATGGTGAAGACACGTATCGACATTTTTCCGGATATCAGAGGACATATTGATTTCATTCAGGAAATGCCGGAATATGATGTAGACATGTACGTCAACAAGAAGAGTAAATCTACAGTCGAGAGTTCCCTTGCCATCCTTACAGAAACGCTGCCGCTGCTGGAGGCCCATCAGGAATATACCAACGACAGCCTCTATGACCTTTTGAGCGGTTATATTCAGGAAAAGGGATTTAAGGTCAACCATGTGATGTGGCCCCTCAGGATCGCCCTTTCCGGCAGGATGATGACACCCGGCGGCGCCACGGAGCTGATGGAGGTACTTGGAAAAGAAGAATCCTTAAGCCGGATTCGGGCAGCTATTGAAAAATTGCAGTGACGGGCAGTCTGTCTGCCCGGTCAGGAAAGGAATGATATGAGTTTTCAGCCTTCCAATTCCCAGCAGAGGGCCATCTGCCACAGAGACGGTCCGATGCTGGTTCTGGCGGGCC
>CANQQN010000205.1 GCA_947625995.1 uncultured Lachnospiraceae bacterium | reverse complement strand
TCACATTTTCCCGACGCCTCCCGACAACGCTCCCAACGAGCAGATCCTCGCGGCGGGCTTAAATCCGGCCTTCCGCAACCACCATCATTCTCCTGCTCTTACGGTCTGCCCCAACGGCGACCTGCTTTACAGCATTTATTCCTCCTATAAGGAATACGACGCGGAAGTGGGGCTGGCAGGTGCAAGACTCAGGAAGGGCTGCGACCAGTGGGAGATGCCGGACATTTGGCTGAATCCCGTAGGTGTCAACGATCACGCGCCCAGCATGTTCACCGACACCGACGGCACCATCTACCATTTCTGGGGCTGGCAGCAGTTAGACAACTCCTTCCCCTTCCAATACGTATACTCCACGGACAACGGCGCCACATGGAGCACCGTGCAGTTCCCGTTTTTCAAGGACAAGGCAGAGCGTGTAGTCCGCCAGCCGATCAACACCTGTATCCGCGACAAAGACGGCACCTTTTACATGGCTGCCGACGCCGCCAATGAGCCCGGATCCGTACTCTGGCGCACCCACGACAATATGCAGACATGGGAGAATCCTCTTGGCAGAACGGCGGGACGCCATTCCACCTGCGTGCAGTTAAACGACGGTTCCATTCTGGCCATGGGCGGCAAGAATTCCGCCATCGACGGCTACATGCCCGGCGCCATCTCAAAAGACGGCGGCGATACATGGGAAGTATTTAAGACGCCCTTCCCTATGCAGTTTTCCGGCCAGCGGCCCTGCATCATCAGACTGCAGTCAGGCAGACTGTTCATGTGCGGCGATTACCAGAACAAAAAAGGCCAGAAGCCGGAAGGCGTAGAAGGCTGGGGCTCCTACGGCGCATGGTCCGACGACGACGGCAAGACTTGGCACATTAAAAAGCTGTGGGGTACCCAGAGACAAAAGAAGAGCCCTCATGAATTTGGCGGTCATTCCACCATCGGTTACAGCGTGTGCCGGCAAACGGAGGACGGCATGATCCACCTGACCACCTCCAACAACAAACCCCTGCTGCACTTTGAATTTAACGAAGCGTGGCTGATGAACCATGAGGATGAATCCCCTTCCGATGAGGTGCTGATGGCTTCCCATGCCACCACCATTGCGGAGGTACAGACCTTCCACGAATATTATGACGACGGCACCCTGCGCTGCCAGTGGTCCGGCGGCATTGCAGACGACGGCCGGTTTTTGCTGGAGGGCGATGATATCTTCTACTATCCCGACGGCTCCGTCCAGTCAAAGGGCCAGTTCCATCTGGGCCAGCGGGTAGGTGAATACATCGCTTACTCTCCCGAGGGCAATCCTCTGTTCCAGTGGAACCACACAAAGGACGGCTATGACGTGCTGACCACCTACTGGGTGGGCTCCGACAAGATCAAGTCCCGCTGCCGCTTCAAGGACAAAAAGGCGGACGGACTTGCCCAGACCTTTGGCCGCAGCAAGAGCAACGTCACCGGAGAAGCCATGTTTAAAGACGGCGTGATGATCTCCAAGAAGGATCTGCGAGAGGAAGAGCCCTCCCCCATCGGAGAGATCTTCTAATTTTCAGGCAATCTGCAAAAGACAGCACAGACGGCGTAACACCGTTTATGCTGTCTTTTTTCCTGTTTTTTCTACAAAATTCTATTTACAACATACTAACTATATGTTATTCTAAACATGGAAGTGTGATATTAAATTTACAAAAGAGAGAATCAAATCATTTGATAAGGAGGGGATGCTTATGGCATACGATCCCATTACAGAGCCTTTTGTTCTGACCGAAGAAGGCGTAGAAAACCTGATCAAAGCATTGAATGATCCTACTCCCAAAAAAGAAATCATCTCAAACCGTTATGAGGAAGGCATCAAAATATTAGAACAATATTATGGCCACTCAAACAACTGATAAAAATTGTTTCTCCGGATGAACTGACGGAGGCGCTTCAGAATTACCGATATACAAAAGATAAAAATATCGAAAACTTCTTGCAAAACAAAGCTCTGCGTATTAGTTGAATGTAAAGATTCCCCGAAGCTCTGCAGCATTTATGAATCTTACGGTTTCCAGAGATTACAGGCAAGCCCGGATTCCATAAAATATTTCAAAACACTCTGACCGCTTTGTACAGTAGGATCACAGATAAAACCCTGCAGCGTTGATTGCCAAAACTGGCGATCGCAGCCTGCAGGGTTTTTACACATGACCGGCGATTTTTAAGCATATACAAAGCGATGGATCGCAAGCAACTGTTCCAGCACCTTTTGTATTTCATCGACGTGTTCCTGAAAAAGCCGGTTTTCTCCGGCATTCAAATGATTTTCCGTTATCTGGAACTTCATATCTTCATCAAGCGTCCCTTTCATCTGCCTGTAATGGTTCCATGTGATCACAGCCGCATCCTCATCATAAACGACAGCTTCGATTTCATTATCTCCGATCTTAAATTCCGCACGGCTCTGCTTCAAATGAAAGTCCTCTTTTAAAAAGGGCAGTTTTTGATTGGGCAGCCGATAGCATACGTCATTTTTCTCCAATTGATAGACTCCATTTTCAAGAATAAATCCCATCTGCGCCGCATTTGCCGCAAACGCCCCATTCTTTTTTTCCGCGGTGATCTTCCAGCGGACCAGTATCGCGACAAATACTGCCAGAACCGCTATGGCGCAAAAAGCGCCCGTCTTCAGAAGCTTCCTGATCTTTCCGTTAAAATCAATCTGCCCCACAAACTTTTTATCTTCGTTCAAAAGCTTATCCAAAGATATGTGATAAGTATTGCAGATATCGATCAGCATTTGGAGATCCGGCAGACTTCTTTCATTTTCCCAACTCGATACTGTCTGCCTTGTAACACCAAACCTGTGCCCGTACTCCTCCTGCGTCATATGGGATTCCGTCCGTGTCTGCTTTATCATTTCCGCTACTGTCATTGATATTTTCCTTTGCCCTGTTTTAATATTTTCCCTATGAAAGCGGGTCCGGCTTCGTTTTTGCCAGCAACAGTATGACACAATCCTGCCGTAACCACAAGCAAATTTCTCTTTCCATCGATGTAAAATGATCTGATCGTCCCCGAATCGCCGGTGTAAAGCGCTGATTGCTTTACATGAACGAACCGCCGAACTACCATTTCCTTAGCGCCGGCGCAAAGTGTCCTGATGGCAGGCGAGAAATCCTTTTCACAGATTTTCTTCCCTGCCTGCCCCGCAAACATTACGGAATGAAAAAATTTAGGAAATATGGAGGTTAGATTGAAAAATATCGCTTTAATTCCTAAAAAAGGGCGCACAAATACAAGGCATCCTACAAACTGAAAAATTACA
>CANQQN010000204.1 GCA_947625995.1 uncultured Lachnospiraceae bacterium | reverse complement strand
GACGGCGCCATAAAAGCAGGCGCCCACGCGGGAAATCTGATCAAGGGCATTGCTTCCTGCATCGGTGGAGGCGGCGGCGGCCGTCCCAATATGGCGCAGGCAGGCGGCAAAAATCCCGCAGGGATCGACGAGGCGCTGTCAAAAGCAGAGATTCTTTTACAGGATATGTTATCTAACTGACCGCCTGATGCCCGATCATTATACATGGTTGATCAGGAATCGCCCGATTCGGATAAAAAACTAAATAAAAATTACATTAGAGGTTGACGAATTTTTATTTTATGTTATAATTTTTGTTAGTGCAAAAGCACCTAACAGTTGTATCTGCACAATTTCGCAGCTGGAGGGAGGTTAGGTCATGTCAAACGTAATTGTAAAAGAGAATGAGACTCTTGACAGCGCATTGAGACGCTTTAAGAGAAATTGCGCAAAAGCAGGCATTCAGCAGGAGATTCGTAAAAGAGAGCACTATGAAAAGCCGAGTGTAAAGCGCAAAAAGAAATCTGAAGCGGCCAGAAAACGTAAATACAATTAATAAGTATACGAGAAGGGCATATCTTTTGATATGCCCTTATTTTAGGAAAGGACGTAGGATCTTATATCAAGCGGGAGGTGCTTTATGAATATTTTGGTTACGGGCGGCGCCGGCTATATCGGCAGCCACACTTGTCTGGAGCTTCTCAAAGCAGGCTATCAGGTCGTTGTGGTGGATAATCTCTCCAATTCCAGCAGGGAGAGCCTTCGCCGCGTGGAGAAGCTGGCCGGCAGATCGCTGACATTTTATGAGACAGACATTCTTGACCGGGAGGGTCTGGATAAGATCTTCAGTGAAGAATCCATCGACGGGGTGATCCATTTCGCAGGATTAAAGGCTGTGGGAGAGTCCGTGGAAAAGCCTTTGGAATACTATTACAACAATGTGACCGGTACCCTTGTCCTCTGCGACGTGATGCGCAAGCACGGAGTGAAAAATATCGTGTTCAGTTCCTCTGCCACGGTTTACGGCCTGCCGAAGACAGTGCCCATCAAGGAAGATTTCCCTCTTTCCGTCACCAACCCCTACGGCAGGACAAAATTAATGATTGAAGAGATCCTTCAGGATTTTTATGTAGCGGACGATCAGTGGAACATCACCCTGCTTCGGTATTTCAATCCCATCGGCGCCCACGAGAGTGGCCTGATCGGAGAGGATCCCAGTGGAATCCCCAACAATCTGGTTCCGTATGTGACGCAGGTGGCCATCGGCAAGCGGGAGTTTGTGCGGGTGTTCGGAAACGATTACGATACGCCGGACGGCACCGGCGTGCGGGATTACATCCATGTGGTGGACCTTGCGCTGGGACATGTAAAGGCGATTGAACACATGAACGACAAAAAAGGCGTCAAGATCTATAATCTGGGTACAGGCAACGGGTACAGCGTGCTGGATATCATCCACAGCTTTGAAAAAGTGATCGGACGTAAAATCCCCTATGAGATTCAGGGCAGAAGAAGCGGGGATATCGCCACCTGCTATGCCGACGCCTCTCTTGCCAGAAAAGAGCTTGGCTGGACCGCGGTCTTTGATCTTGAGAAAATGTGCAAAGACGCTTGGAACTGGCAGAGCATGAACCCCGACGGATATGGGTCCCAAAATCAGGCATAACAGGCAAGCAGTCCTTCATATAGTTAAACAATTAAATTCCCGGGCGGTCATAAATGAGACGGGAGATCGCGGAAAATTTAAAACTGCCTAAGGATCTTGCGCTGGGGGCAGTGACAGTCACCGTCAGCGGGCGCAGCGAAGTAACTGTGGAAAATTACAAAGGAATTCTGGAATACACCTCAAAAAAGATCGTCGTGCAGACCAAAGGATGTCAGGTAGACGTTCTGGGAGAAGACCTTCTGATCTCCTATTATACTGCGGACGAGATGAAGATCAGCGGACAGATCAGTGAAATCATCTATTGCTAGGAGGCCGTATGTCGGGCAGATTCATTCGTTTTTTGAAAGGTTACGTCTATATTCGCATTGACAGCCCGCTGCCGGAGCGGTTTTTAAACCTCTGCGCCTTTCATCAGATCCTCATGTGGGGGCTTGTTCCAAACGGCGATTTTTATGAGATGTATATGAGCGTGCAGGATTTTTTCCGGCTGCGGGAGATCGTCAGAAAAACAAAAACAAAGGTAACAGTGTTAGGGCATTATGGAATGCCCTTTTTTTTTCAGAAATACCGCTCGCGAAAAATATTTGTTATTTCCATCCTTGTAAGCTTTGCCTTTATTTATTGCCTCACGCTGTTCATCTGGCAGATTCAGATCACCGGACTGATACGTCATAAGCCGGAAGAAATCCTTTCTTTTTTGCAGGAAGAGGAGATCCGTTACGGAATGCGAAAATCCAAGGTGGACTGCGAAGCAGTAGAAAGCGATATTCGAGAACGTTTTCCGGATATCGTCTGGGTTGGCGCATCTTTGGAGGGCACCAACCTTCATATCCAGATCAAAGAAAATGTGGACAGCTACGACGCACAGACCGAAAAAGAGGGCACCGCCGATCTGGTGGCTGATGTATCGGGCACCGTCGTATCCATGGTTACAAGAACGGGAACTCCCATGGTAGCGGTGGGAGATCAGGTTGAGAAGGGGCAGGTGCTTGTTTCCGGCAGAGAAGAAAGGAAAGACGACGCCGGAACGGTTACCGGTTACGCGGAGGGCTATGCGGACGGGGACGTGACAGTGCAGACCGTGATCAATTACCGGGATGCGTTTCCTTATGTGCACAAAGTAAAAGTATACAGCAAAAAGAAGCGGTATCATCTGACGCTGCGGCTTTTTCAGAAGGAATTTGCTCTTTTCAATAAGAAGCCGAAATTTGCTCTTTATGACACGGATACGGTGGACCGCACCATCGTTCTCGGGAAGTCTTTTTATCTGCCCATATCTTATGAATTAAAGACAATGCGGGAATACTTTCACGAAACGAGACAGTATTCCAAAGAAGAGGCAAAGCAACTGGCGAATCAGAAATTCCGGGCATTTACGGAAGATTTAAAGAAAAAAGGGGTAGAAATTATAGAAAATAGTGTTAAAATAGTTTTGAAGGAAAAAGAATGCGTCACTTCCGGAAGCCTTGTGATCCAACAGCCTGCGGGAAAGGCGGCGCCGCTTTCTCCTTTGGAAACCAATCCCCCTTTGGAGGCATCTGAATGAGTATTGTCGAAACGACACTGGAAATACCTGCCGATCACGAAAAAAATGTGTTCGGACAGTTTGATGAATATGTAAAGAAGATAGAGAAGGCCCTGACGGTATCTGTCATTGC
>CANQQN010000203.1 GCA_947625995.1 uncultured Lachnospiraceae bacterium | reverse complement strand
CGGACATGGCCTTGATCATAGGAAGGCCGCCTGCCGCCTCGGCAGGGAAAAACTTGACGACTTCAAGGCCAAGCTCCAATGCCTGCTCGATATCGCTGGGATTGGCAGTGCCGGGAGTAATAGGGATATTTTTGTCTACACAGTATTTGACGACCTTGGGATTTAGACCGGGGCTTACGATAAATTTCGCGCCCGCGGCAACTGCCTGATCAACCTGCTCCGTGGTCAGCACAGTGCCTGCGCCTACCAGCATCTGAGGAAATTCCGTGGTCATAATCTTGATGGATTCTGCCGCAGCGGCGGTACGGAAAGTTACCTCCGCGCAGGGAAGTCCTCCCTCACAAAGCGCTTTTGCCAGAGGAGCGGCGTCTTTTGCATCGTTCAGCACTACAACCGGAACGATACCGATTTTTTGTATTTCCTGCAGTACTTGATTCATATGTGAAACCTCCATTTTCTTGATAGTTTTCTATCATTCTGAAAATATCATACCACAAACCACTGGAAAAACAATGTTTTTTTTCAATAATTTTACATTGCTGCCGGAAAGTGTGGTATGATAAAGTAAGTGATAGAAGAGCAGGGGGAAAAAACATGCATTTATCAGAGAAAACGTTAGAAGTGGAAGAAATCTATGACGGGAAAATATTGCGGCTCACAAAGGAAACGGCGCTGCTTGAGGACGGCACCACCGCCCTGCGGGAGGTCGTGCACCATTCCGGAGGCGTGTGTATTCTGCCCCTGACAGATCAGGAGGAAGTACTTTTCGTGCGGCAGTTCCGCTATCCTTTCCAGACCGCTCTGTTGGAGCTCCCGGCGGGAAAGCGGGAAACCGGAGAGGATCCGAGAACCTGCGGCATCCGGGAACTGAAGGAGGAAGTGGGCGCCACGGCAAAGGAAGTGATCTCTCTTGGATGTCTCTATCCTACGGTGGCGTATGATACGGAGATCATCTATTTGTTTCTGGCAAGGGGGCTTGATCTTTCCGGGCAGAAGCTGGATGAAGGAGAATTTCTGGATGTGGTGAAGATCCCATTGGAAGAAGCGTATCGGATGGTGATGAACAATGACCTGCCCGACGCCAAGACCCAGATCGCGGTGCTGAAGACATGGCTGCTGATACAGGAGGAGCGCCGGGAAAAGTAACGCATGCCGGGAGGATCAACGGCCCGGGCATACTTGTATCTGTGGCCGCGGCAGGGCATGAACGCAGTTTGGATGTGTGAAAGCTTCAAAATGGAGGAAGGAAGTACTTCATGGAGAATGAATTTTTTGATATAGAGGAAGAACTGAAAAAATTGCCTGCCAAGCCCGGCGTGTACCTGATGCACGATGAGAAGGACGCCATTATCTACGTGGGCAAGGCGGTGAAGCTGAAAAACAGAGTGCGCCAATATTTTCAAAGCAGCCGCAATAAGGGCGCCAAGATCGAGCAGATGGTGACCCATATCCGGCGGTTTGAGTATATCGTTACGGATTCCGAACTGGAAGCGCTGATCTTAGAATGCAACCTTATCAAAGAGCATCATCCGAAGTACAATACCATGCTCATGGATGACAAAACCTATCCTTATATTAAGGTGACTGTGGGCGAGGCATTTCCGCGGGTGATGTTTTCCCGCACAAAGAAAAAAGATAAATCGAAATATTTCGGGCCTTACACCAGCGCCGGCGCGGTGAAGGAGATTCTGGAACTTTTGCGGAAGGTCTACCGGATCCGTACCTGTAACCGGTCGCTGCCGAAGGATACGGGAAAGGAGCGTCCCTGTCTCAATTACCATATTCACCGGTGTTTGGCGCCTTGTCAGGGGTATATCTCTCAGGAGGCCTACAGGGAAAATATTGACCGTGTGGTGGATTTCCTGAACGGAAACGTAGGGGAGATCACCCGCAGCCTGAAGGAAAAGATGGAGCAGGCCTCGGAAAATATGGAGTTTGAGCGGGCTATGGAGTACAGGGAATTGTTAAAGGAGGTCCGCGCCATTTCCCAGAAGCAGAAGATGAGTCAGAGCGACGGTGACGACAGGGACGTGATCGGCATTGCCCAGAAGGATGCGGATGCGGTGGTGCAGGTGTTCTTTGTCCGGGACGGAAGGCTCATTGGCAGGGAGCATTTTTATATGAAAGCCGCGGCGCAGGATACTACAGATCAGATCCTGCGGGATTTTCTCACGCAGTTTTATTCCGGCACGCCCTATCTGCCAAGGGAACTGATGCTTCCCTGCGACATTGCGGACGCCGCTTTGATCGAGGAGTGGCTGACAGAACGGCGGGGCCAGAAGGTGACCATCCGGGTGCCGAAGATCGGCACAAAGGAAAAGCTGGTGGAGCTTGCCGGACAGAATGCCCGGCTTGTTCTGGATCAGGATATGGAGCGGATCCGGCGGGAGGAGGCCCGTACTGTAGGCGCGGTGCGGCAACTGGAAGAAATACTTGGTGTGGAAGGCTTGGAACGGCTGGAGGCCTATGATATCTCCAACATCAGCGGGTTTGCCGGAGTTGGCTCTATGGTTGTCTACGAGCAGGGAAGACCGAAAAGAAGCGATTACCGGAAGTTTCGGTTAAGGACTGTGGAGGGGCCAAATGATTATGCTTCCATGAAGGAAGTACTCACCCGGCGGTTTGTACACGGCATGGAGGAAAATAAAAAGCTGCGGGAAAAAGAAATGTCTGCAGAATATGGCAGCTTTACGAAGTATCCGGATCTGATCCTGATGGACGGCGGAAAGGGTCAGGTGCACATTGCGTTGGAGGTGTTGGCGGAGCTTGGCCTGCAGATCCCGGTGTGCGGGATGGTGAAGGACGATCACCACAGAACAAGAGGACTGTACTATGAAGATGTGGAATATGCCATCGACAGAAGAAGCGAGTGCTTTCATTTGCTTACAAGGATTCAGGACGAAGCCCACCGGTTTGCCATCGAGTATCACCGTTCTTTGCGGAGCAAGGGACAGGTGCGCTCCGTATTGGACGATATCCCCGGCATCGGCCCTGCCAGAAGGAAAGCGCTGATGCGCGCCTTTCCTTCATTGGAGGAGATCAAAGCCGCCACGGCGGAACAGCTTGCCGGGCTGGAGGGTATGAACAGGAGAGCAGCGGAACAGGTAGTTTCTTTTTTCCATAAAGAGGAGTCGGTACAAAAACCTTCGGGATCACCGCAGCAGGATTTGGAAGCTGTGGACAACAATATGGAAAAAGAACCGGAACAGGCGCCGGACCGGAGTAGGAAAAGCAAGTCGGATCATGACATGGCAAATTGAACGTAATCTATGGTTTTACATGACGTTTTTTGTAAAAATACAACAAAATCATAT
>CANQQN010000202.1 GCA_947625995.1 uncultured Lachnospiraceae bacterium | reverse complement strand
GTTGTAAAAATTTCCTCAAAAATATTTACAAAAAGTGAATCATGTGAAAATTATACCATGCAATAGTAAAAAAAGCACCTATTTTCCAAAAAAATTACAAAAAATGATCACAAGGTTTCAGTATAATAAAAATAACTCGCAGTGTAAAGGCACTGGAAATAGAATGCAGGAGGATGAGTATATGGGACTGATTGAAGAAATTTCTGAATTTTTACAAAAGGGACGTGCAAAGAATGTAAAAACTTTGGTGCAGCAGGCGCTTGACGAAGGGATAGATCCGAAGGAGATCCTCAATAACGGCCTGCTGTCCGGTATGATGATCATTGGTGAAAAATTTAAAAATAATGAAGTATTCGTACCGGAGGTACTTGTAGCGGCGAGAGCCATGAACGCGGGCATCACCATTCTGGAACCGGAGTTGGTCAAGGTGGGCAATGAACCGATCGGACGCGCGGTGATCGGTACGGTAAAGGGCGATCTCCACGATATTGGCAAGAACCTTGTGACCATGATGTTTAAAGGCGCCGGATTTGAGATCTATGATATCGGTATCGATGTGGAACCGGAGGCGTTTATTCAGAAGGCGGAGGAAGTCGGCGCGGACGTGATCGGCATGTCGGCGCTGCTGACAACTACCATGCCCAATATGAAGACCGTGATCGATCTGCTGAAGGAGCAGGGCCTTCGCGACAAATACATCGTGATGGTCGGCGGCGCGCCTGTGAATGAGAGCTTTGCGGATCAGATCGGCGCGGATTATTATACCCCTGATGCCGCCACGGCGGCAGAGGTTGCCAAAAAAGCGGTGCTGGAGAAAAAGGGTGTCGCGTAAACAGTAAAAGCGGAATATTTCGATTGACTTTTTTGGGCGGTCAATGTATAATTAATTTGTCGGAAACGACCAATACACACAAATAAGAAAACGAAACCCCCGAAGGGCGGCGATCCCTTCGGGGGTTTCTATTCCATTAGAGGCGGCTTAAACCTTTTGGGCTGTATTGTTTATTTTCTGTCCAGCCATTTGCATATGTAGTAACTGACTACACCTGCGATAACAGAAAGTGTGAAACTCTCCAATACACACAAGTTTCTTCACCTCCCTCTGCCGGAAAGCGTCAACAGCACTATTATTATAACAGAATAAAAAATAATATACAATATAATGCACAACATAATATTGAAATGAACAAAAAAACCCGATTGATGGATAGCATGATCAATCGGGATTGTTTTTTGTGCGAAAATATTCAATTAAGTTAGGCACCAGTTGGATTTCGCGTTCGGAAAGAGAGGAGATATCGATAGTGGCATTTTTAGGAAGACCAAGCAGATAAACAGAGGATACATGAAATAGTTGTGCCAGTTCTACAATGTATGTCGTGGAAGGGGTAGACAGCCCCATTTCCCAAGCATTGACACTGCTTCGGGTGATGTTCAGTTTTTTGGCAAGTTCTGACTGCGTCATACCGCTGACCGTCACTTCAGATACCGGGACACCTTCTCCGCAAGTATCCCGATCCGCCGGTAGGTAATGATCCGGCATACCAGATCAGTTAATTTCCCATACTTTCGGTACAGCAGATTAAAAGCCAGATAGGGCAGCCGCTGTTCCTTACAGTCCGGCAGTCTGCGCCGGATATTTTTCAGACTGTAGATCTGCCGGTAGATTTTCACATAACCCTCATACAGTTCTTTTTCCGACATGCCTTTGGGCCGGAACACCACGTGGGCGGTATTGTACAGGGAAAGATCATCGGAAAGGATGCGTCCCTCCTTTTTGAACCGGTCGTAAAGGGCCGTGCCGGGATAAGGCGTCAGGATGTGGGAGGTCACCGTCTCGATTTTGTTTTTGACGATCCAGTCCAGCGTGTCCTGAAAGGTTTCTCTTGTGTCGCCGTCCAGACCGAATACAAAACTTGCGTTGATCATAATGCCCCGGCGGTGGATCTCACGGATGGCGGTCTCATATTCTTCCGTGTGGTTCTGCACCTTGTGCACCCCGCAGACGGCGTCGCCGTTAATACTCTCAAACCCAATGAAAAGACTCTGACAGCCGCTTTCCTTCATCAGGTCAAGAAGGGCGGGATCTTTGGCGGCGTTGATGGATACGGCAGCGTTCCATTTGAGACCCATGGGCTTAATGGTATTCAGAAATTCTCTGGTCCATGCAGGATTGCCCGCAAAGTTGTCGTCAATGAACATGATGTGCCGGGAGCCGATTGCCCGGATGTCGCGCAGCACATCATCAATTTCGCGGTTTATATAGCCCCGCGTCGCCGCGCTGTTGTAGCAGAAATCACACCGGAAAGGACAGCCCCGGCTTGTGTGGACGATGTTACAGTACAGGTAACGATCCTTATCAATAAAATCGTAAGCGGGAGAAACAATATCGCTTCCCCGGAGATTTTTGCGGCAGCGGTATATTTTTTTGAGCGTTCCCTGTTCAAAATCCTTCACGATGTCCGGCCATGTGCCTTCCGCAGCGCCGATGCAGAGCACGTCAAAGCAGTCCGGCGGGATGGTATCGGCGGCGGTAGTGATATGAATGCCGCCGGCAACCACAACAGAGCCGGCCTGCCGGAATTTTTTCGCGATCCGGGCAGCGCGGGGCAGCGTATCCACCGTAACGGAGATGCCCACCAGATCGGGCTTGTCCGTGTAAACAATGGGCTGTACATTTTCATTTTCCAAAACAACGCAGTGGTCATCCCGTAGCATATTTGCGATGGTCAGAAGACCCAGCGGTGGCGCCATGTGGATCTTTAAGCCGGTATCCATGGGCCGTTTTTTCATTTTGGGCTGAATCAGTTTGATATACATAAGCACCTCATTTCGGAGCGGTTATGTTGCGGTAGTTTGAAACGGGCGGCCTGCAACGGTCTCGGAGCAGATGTCTGTCTGCGGCGCTGCTTTTTCATCGTCCGGTTCTAGCTGCCCGTCAAATTTCAAAATATCCCCTACGTCGCACTGCAGATAGTAGCAGATGCGGTTGATGGTGGTAAAGCGCACGCCTCTGGCCCTGCCGCTTCGCAGAATGGAGAGGTTTGCCTCCGTGATGCCTACCAGTCCGCATAGTTCTTTTGCGGTCATTTTCCGTTCCCTTAACACAGAATCCAGATTGATCTTGATTGCCATTTTTTCTCCTTTAGATAAAAAATTATCGTTTTTCAATAATTTCAAAATGATCATAGCATTGAAATTATTGTTTGTCAATAATTTTCGCAGAAAAAATTCGGAATGAATTAAGAAAAAGCTTGCGCGTTGCTGTCGAATGATGTATAATCTTGTCACAGACAAAAGAATAGTTTACTTTGTTGAACACGGCAGTTCAA
>CANQQN010000201.1 GCA_947625995.1 uncultured Lachnospiraceae bacterium | reverse complement strand
CCATCATTGCGTTTCCACTGCCGGAGATCGGCGCCGATTACCGGGAGATCTTCCGCGAAATCATAAAGATCAATACGTTGGATTATGAAAAATACCAGCGCATCCAGCAGGTGCTCATTGATGCGCTGGATGAAGGGGAGTCGGTGCGCATTCTAGGGAAAGGGGACAATGTGACAGACCTTACGGTGGCGCTGCATCCATTATCCGATCCAAAAGTGCAGACCAATTTTGAAAACTGTGTGGCGGATGTGAATATTCCTGTGGGCGAGGTGTTTACCTCCCCGCAGCTGGCCGGTACAAACGGTACCCTGTTTGTCAGCAAGGTGTATCTGGATTCCCTGCTTTACAAAGATCTGAAGATCACCTTTGCCGACGGCATGGTCGCTTCCTACACCTGCGGCAATTTTGGCAGTGAAGAAGAAAACAGGAAATATATCCGGGAAAATGTGATGAATCATCATGACACCCTGCCTATGGGCGAATTTGCTATCGGCACCAACACCACGGCTTATGTGGCTGCCGAAAAATTCGGGATCGCGGACAGGCTGCCCATCCTTATTGCGGAGAAGATGGGGCCTCATTTTGCGGTGGGAGACACCTGCTACAGCTACGAGGAAGACCGGCCGGTGTACAATCCGGACAAAAAGGAGATCATTGCCAGAGAAAACAGCTGCTCCGCCCTGCGAAAGACCGATCCTGCCAAGGCGTATTTCAATACCCATGTGGATATCACCATTCCCTATGACGAGCTTGGACGGATCACGGTGCTGGGAAAAGACGGCAGCAAGAAAGATCTGATCCTGGACGGCAGATTTGTGCTTCCGGGCACGGAAGCCCTTAACGAACCCTTTGAAAACAATTGACTGCTATTGACAAAAACAGACGATAATGAGACAATGATGATGCTATTAAAACAGAAGAGAGTAACGAGTGTATGAAAAAGATCGGAATTATCGGCGGCGGACAGCTTGGCAAGATGATGATCCTTGACGGCAAGCGGATGGATATTCAGTTTGTCATACTGGATCCTACGGAGCACTGCCCGGCTCACAGCATTGCGGACGCCCATATCATAGCGGATTTTGATGACGTTGAAGCCATAGCGCATCTGGCGGAACTGGTGGATGTGGTCACTTATGAGTTTGAGCATATCAGTGTGGAGGCCCTTCGCATCTTGGAGAAGAGCGGACATAAGGTGTATCCCTCCAGCGGCACCCTTGCGCATATCCAGAACAAGCTGGAGCAGAAGATCTGGCTGATGCAGCACCAGATTCCGGTGCCCTCCTTTGCGGCGGTAGAGAGCTACGAGCATCTCTGTGAATTAACGGCGCAGACCGGTTATCCGGTGATCTTAAAGACCTGTACCGGTGGTTACGACGGAAAAGGCAACGCAGTGATCCAGAAAAAAGGTGATGAGCAGAAGGCGTACGACGCTCTTGGCAGCGGGCAGTTACCGCTGATGCTGGAAGAGTGGATCCCTTTCCAGAAGGAGGTGTCCATTCTGGCCTGCCGCAGTACCAATGGGGAGATCAAGGTCTTCCCGGTAGCGGAAAACCGCCACAAGAACAGCATTCTGGATGAGACCACGGTACCGGCGTTGATCAGTGGTTTTACCAGAGAAGAGGCTTGGGAGATCGCGAAGGACTGTGTTCGCGCGGTAGACGCTTACGGGATGCTTTGCGTGGAGATGTTTGTGACGCTGGACGGTCATATTCTGGTGAACGAGCTTGCGCCGCGCCCTCACAATTCCGGACATTATACCATCGAGGGCTGTTATACCTCCCAGTTTGAACAGCATGTGCGGGCGATCCTGGGGATGCCTCTCGGCAATACGGAACTGATTCGCCCTACGGCGATGAAGAACCTGATCGGAGAGAAAAATGGCGTTTCGGATCCTACCGGGATCGAACACGCTTACCGCTATTCCGACGTGAAGGTGCATATATATGGGAAAGAAACAGTCTCTATCGGCAGAAAGATGGGACATATCACTGCCACCGGTGAGACAGCGGAGGAGGCTCTTGCCAACGTGCGCAGGGCCCACAGATGTATTTCATTTTAAAGCATGTTATCAGAAATGACGGTTTTTGAGACCTATATCATAAAGAATGGAGGTTGTACGGATGCGGGAAACAACAAACAATGCGCCTTTGGTGGGGATCATCATGGGAAGCGATTCGGACCTGCCGGTGATGGCAAAAGCGGCGGAACTGCTGGATAAGCTGCAGGTGCCCTATGAGTGTACTGTGGTTTCTGCCCACAGGACGCCGGACAGGATGTATACTTACGCGAAGACTGCAAAGGAGCGGGGACTTCAGGTGATCATCGCGGGGGCAGGCGGTGCCGCCCACCTTCCGGGCATGACAGCGGCCATGACCACGCTGCCTGTGATCGGGGTTCCGGTGCAGACAAAGACTATGAGCGGCGTGGATTCCTTGTACTCCATCGTGCAGATGCCTCCGGGCATTCCCGTGGCGACAGTGGCTATCAACGGCGCCCTGAACGCGGGCCTGCTGGCCGCCAAGATCGTGGCGCTTCAGGACGATGCCCTCGCAGAGCGGGTGGCGCAGTACGCCCGGTCGCTGGAGACAATGGTGGAGGAGAAGGCCCAAAGGCTGGAGACGGTCGGCTATGAGGCATATCTGAGACAATAAAATAGCATGAGAGTTACTCGGCGGATGCAGATGACAGCGCGGTTGTCTGCCGGGCGGTTTGCGACATACAATGGAGGTAATTTATGGATTATAAGAATGCCGGCGTAGATATTGAAGCGGGTTACCGCAGCGTGGAACTGATGAAAAAGCATGTGCAGGAAACTATGCGCCCGGAGGTACTGACAGGGCTGGGTGGTTTTTCCGGCGCATTTTCGATGAAATCCTTCCAGCAGATGGAAAATCCTGTGCTTGTTTCGGGAACGGACGGCGTGGGTACCAAGATCAAGCTTGCGTTTATCTTGGATAAGCATGATACCATCGGCATCGACTGTGTGGCGATGTGCGTCAACGATATCGCCTGCGCAGGCGGCGAGCCTTTGTTTTTTTTGGATTACATTGCCTGCGGCAAAAATTATCCGGAGAAGATCGCCGGCATCGTCAGCGGCGTGGCGGAGGGCTGCAGACAAGCCGGAGCGGCCCTGATCGGCGGTGAGACGGCGGAGCATCCCGGGCTGATGCCGGAGGACGAGTACGATCTGGCCGGCTTTGCGGTGGGGATCGTAGACGAAAAGGACCTGATCACAGGGAAGGATCTGAAGCCGGGAGATACCCTTATCGGCATCGCGTCCTCAGGGGTGCACAGCAACGGCTTTTCCCTTGTGAGAAAGGTGTTTTCTATGGATAAAGAAA
>CANQQN010000200.1 GCA_947625995.1 uncultured Lachnospiraceae bacterium | reverse complement strand
AATGGAGAATAGTGTAACGCTCCGGAATGAGGAATTTTATGGAAGATTATATTTTAAGAGCAACAGCGGGGGAAGGTCAGGTGCGCGCCTTTGCCGCTACGACAAAAAATCTGGTTGAGCGCGCAAGGCAGATCCACAATACCAGTCCGGTTGCTACGGCAGCCCTTGGCAGACTGTTGACTGCAGGCGCCATGATGGGCGCCATGATGAAAGGGGAAAAGGACATTCTGACCCTGCAGATCAAGGGCAGCGGCGCCCTTGGCGGCATTGTGGTCACCGCGGACAGCAGCGCCAATGTGAAAGGGTATGTGCATGAACCTATGGTGATCCTTCCGCCAAATGACAAGGGAAAGCTGGATGTTTCCGGCGCCATCGGACCGGGCTTTTTAAGCGTCATCAAAGATCTGGGCTTAAAAGAGCCCTATTCCGGACAGGTGGCGTTACAGACCGGAGAGATCGCGGAGGATCTCACCTATTATTTTGCTGTTTCGGAGCAGATTCCCTCGTCGGTGGGCTTGGGCGTGCTCATGAACAGGGACAATACGGTCCGTCAGGCAGGCGGATTTATCATACAGGTGATGCCTTTCGCGGAGGAGAAGACCATCGCCTACTTGGAACAGGAACTGGCAAAGGTAAGCAGCGTCACGGCCATGCTGGATCAGGGCATGACGCCGGAGGACATTCTGGACCGGCTCATTGGAAAATTGGGGCTTGAGATCACCGACCGCATTCCAACGGCATATCACTGCGGATGCTCAAGGGAACGCATGTCCCGGGCTCTTGCAAGCATCGGGAAAAAAGACCTGAAGGAAATTATTGCGGAGGGCAAGCCGGTGGAGATGAGCTGCCAGTTCTGTAATTCGACCTATACATTTACGCCGGAAGAGATCAAAAAGATTTTGCCGCGGGGACGGCAGTAAGGAGGCAGCGCTTGAAGCATGGATTTATAAAAACGGCGGCGGCAATACCGAAGATCCGGGTCGCTGATGTGGACTATAATGTTGAGAGGATCTGTGAACTGATCGAAGAGACAGGAAAGAAAGGCGCAAAGATCACCGTGTTTCCGGAACTCTGTATCACAGGATATACCTGCGAGGATCTGTTCTGGCAGCGTCTCCTGCTCACGAAAGCAAAAGAAGGCCTTCAGAAGATCGCGGCCTTCACAAAGGGCAGGGATGGCCTGATCTTTGTGGGGCTTCCCTATATGATGGATAACAAACTGTATAATGTGGCGGCCGCCGTCTGTGACGGCCGGATCTTGGGACTTGTCCCCAAAAAACACATTCCCAATTACGGAGAATTCTATGAGGCCCGGCATTTTGAACGGGGCTTTGAAGAATGCGTGCTGACAGAGGAGGAGATCCCTTTCGGTACAAACCAGCTTTTCTGCTGCAGGGAAATGCCGGAGCTTGTAGTTGCGGCTGAGGTTTGTGAGGATCTTTGGGTGCCCAATCCTCCCAGCATTGCCCACGCCATGGCGGGAGCAACGGTGATCGTGAACCTGTCAGCCAGCGATGAGACCACGGCAAAGGACGTGTATAGGAAAAGTCTTGTAAGCGGCCAGTCTGCCAGTCTGTTGTGCGCATACATCTATGCCTCCGCGGGAGATGGGGAATCCACCACGGATCTGGTGTTCGGCGGACACAGCCTTATCGGAGAGAACGGCGTGATCCTTTCAGAGGCAGCGCGGTTTATGAATGAGACGATCTATGGGGACATCGACGTGTTCCGCATGGTTGCGGAGCGCCGCAGGATCAATGTTTTTACCAGCGATCCGGGCGGATATAAAAAGACGTTCTTTTCTCTGAAAAAAGAAGATACGATATTAGAGAGATATTTTGCGCCGCTGCCCTTCGTGCCTGCCAGCGCCGAAAACCGTACGAGACGCTGCGAGGATATTGTATCCATTCAGGCTATGGGCCTGAAAAAACGGTTGGAACATACCGGCGCCAAGCACGCGGCCCTTGGCATTTCCGGCGGATTGGACTCTACTCTGGCTCTGCTTGTGACAGTGCGTGCTTTTGATTATCTGGAGATCCCCCGGAAGAATCTGACGGCGGTGACCATGCCTTGCTTCGGCACCACGGACCGCACCTATCAGAATGCTTGTAAACTGACAAAAGCGCTGGGAGCTACCCTGAAGGAGATCCCTATTCAGGAGGCAGTCGATGTGCATTTCAGGGATATCGGACATGATCCGGATGTCCGGGATGTTACCTATGAGAACAGTCAGGCAAGGGAGCGTACCCAGATCCTGATGGATATCGCCAATCAGGACGGCGGATTGGTGATCGGTACAGGAGATATGTCGGAACTGGCTCTGGGATGGGCCACTTACAACGGCGATCATATGTCTATGTACGGCGTCAACTGTTCTGTTCCGAAAACCCTTGTGCGCCATCTGGTAAGATATTTTGCCGATACTTGCAAAGACGAGACTCTGAGGCAGGTGCTTCTGGATGTTCTTGACACGCCGGTAAGCCCTGAGCTTCTTCCGCCGAAGGACGGCGTGATCTCCCAGAGGACCGAGGATCTGGTGGGTCCCTATGAGCTTCATGATTTCTTCTTGTATTATATGCTGCGTTTCGGCTACGAGCCGGACAAGATCTACCGGATCGCGAAGCTTGCCTTTGCGGATACCTATGAAGATCAGGTGATCCTGAAATGGCTGAAGACATTTTACAGAAGATTTTTTGCGCAGCAGTTCAAAAGATCCTGCCTGCCGGACGGCCCGAAGGTGGGTACGGTCGCCGTATCTCCCAGAGGGGATCTGCGGATGCCCAGCGACGCCTCCGCAACCGCATGGCTGGAGGGGATTGAAATGTTGTAGTCCTGCGTTTTCTGGGGTTTTTTGGTGAACATCTGCACCAGAAGGAAGATCAGCAGGATCAGCAGAGCCACGAATACGGCAGTGTAGATCAATTCTTTTGCACGGATCACGAAAATTTTTGTTTTGGAACTCATAAGGATCACCTTCTCTTCGTTTTGTTCAGTATATGAAAAAGGTGTTTCCGTTATGAGTGAAAACAGGTGTTTTACAGGAGGAGGAACAGGAGCATGAGGAAAAAGCTTTTGTTTATTTACAACGCGTTTGCGGGAAAAGGTGTGATCAAAAATAAGATTTCCGATATCGTGGATCTGTTTGTCAAGCATGGATATGATGTGACCATTTACCCTACCCAGTATAATCATGACGGCGCAAGAAAGGTCCGGGAGGACGGCGGAAAGTACGATCTGATCGTCTGCAGCGGCGGCGACGGGACTTTGAATGAGATCGTATCCGGCGTGATGGAGTTGAAAAAAAAGGTGCCTGTAGGCTATATTCCCACAGGCTCCACCAATGATTTTTCTGCCAGCCTCAAAA
>CANQQN010000199.1 GCA_947625995.1 uncultured Lachnospiraceae bacterium | reverse complement strand
TCTGATGACAGGTGCTGTCTTGAATATGGCCGGAGATCCCATCCTGATGTTTGGTCTGGATATGGGGATCGCAGGCGCGGGCCTGTCTACGGCGGCCAGCCAGATCATCAGCTGGGGCATTCTTCTTGGCATGTTCCTGACCGGAAGGACCCAGACAAAGCTGCGCTTTGACAGTCTGCGCCAAGCAAAGCCCGTGATCTTAGGCAACATTGTGGCTACAGGCTTTCCCAGCCTGCTGCGGCAGGGACTGAACAGCCTTACCACGGTGCTTCTGAACGACCAGTGTTCCATATACGGAGACGCGGCTGTTGCAGCCATGAGCATCGTTTCAAGGATCACCTTCTTTGCCTTTTCCATTGCCATCGGCGTGGGGCAGGGATTTCAGCCGGTATCTGCTTTTAATTACGGTGCCGGAAAATATTCCCGCTTAAAAAAGGGCTTTCGGTTTACCGCCCTTGCCTCGGAGGCCATCATTGTCGCAGGCTGTGCCATCCTGATTGCTTTTTCCGGCAGTATGATCGCCATCTTCAGAGACGATCCGGAGGTCATAGAGATCGGGACCAGAGCGCTGCGGCTGCAGTCTATGGCTACTCTTTTGCTGCCGTTCTGCATGACCACGGAGATGTTGTTCCAGAGTACGGGAAAGCGGCTCGGTGCCACCCTTCTTTCCTCTTTGCGGAATGGCCTTCTGTTTATTCCGCTGCTGTTGCTCCTTGCGCATTTCAGGGGGCTGTCCGGCATTCAGGAGGCGCAGCCCGTTTCCCTGCTGATCTCCCTGCCCCTTACGGTTCCTTTCGCAGTATGGTTTTTCAAAAAGCTGCCCAAGGAGGACGTGGCAGGATAACGGCAGGAAGCAGTTGCAAAATGTGAGGAAACCGGTGGGATCGGTTCATTGAACCAAAAAAGCAAACAGAAAGGAAGAGAACAATGCGACGGACAGACAGGGAAGTAACGGATCGGCAGGAAATGATCGCGATCATGAAAAAGTGCGATGTATGCAGGATCGGGCTGAATGACGAAGGCTATCCATATATCCTGCCGCTGAATTTCGGCATGAAGGTGGCGGATGAGAAGGTAGAATTGTATTTTCACGGAGCCATGGAAGGAAAAAAGTACGATCTGATCCGGACAGACAACCGGGCAAGCTTCGAGATGGACTGTGAACACCGGCTGTTGACTGATCTTGACCGGGGAAACTGCACCATGGAATATGAGAGCGTCATGGGACGGGGACATATAGAGATGGTTTCCGATGAAGACAAATTGGAGGCGCTCTGCATTCTGATGGATCATTATCATCAGGGGACATTCCCTTTTAACCGGGCTGTGATGCCGCAGACAAGGGTGTTTAAGCTGGTGGTTGAAGAGATGACCGGAAAGAGGAGAAAAAGAAGAAAATAAACGGCGGCGCAAAGCAGCCTGTAGATACAAAAGGAAAACAAGATCCGGAGGATTTGAGTATGAAGATCAGTAAAAAAGCGGCAGTCTGGAGCATTGGTTTTTTGATGACGGCAGCTGCCCTGTGGGCAACCGGGGGAAACGCGGAGGCTTCGGAGCCGGCGGGCGGCGCGCCTGCCCTTTATCTGGAAGATGTGGAGGCGTACTCCGCCGTGGAAGGAGTTACCACGGTGACAGTTCCGATCTGCGCAAGCGGAGAAATAGACCTGCAGGCTTATGATATCACCGTGTCCTATGATCCGCAGGCGCTTTCCGTGAAGCAGGATAAAAAGACCGGCATGTCTCTGGGAGAGGGATATCATGAAGTGTCCTATGATACGAAGGGCGAGGTGCGTCTGGCAGGCGTCAGTAGGGATACGTCCTCTAAGTACGCGGAGGAACAGATCGGAGCCGTTACGTTTGTATTAAAACAGCCCATGGCAAAAGGAAAGCTGACAACAGCGCTTACGCTGGAGGCGCGGGAGTTTGGCTTTGATACAGAAGCGTCGGTGGTATCTGTGAAGGGTGCGGAGGTGACATTTTATAAAAAAGAGGCTTCCGCCACTTCTGAACCGGTTTCTTTCCTGTACGGGGACGTCAACAAGGACGGAAAGATCGTCTCGGCTGACGCGCTGGCGATCCTGAAATATATCGTAAAGCTGCCCACGGATCCTTCTGCGGAATTTGATACGGCGGATCCGGTTTCCATGGCTCTGGCAGATGTGGATGAAAGCGGGGATATCACCTCTGCTGATGCGCTTCTGACGCTGAAGGTGATTGTGAAGCTGGTGCCGGAAAAAGCTTATGTGCCCAAAGCCGCAAAAACCGTGAAATTGGCAACCGGTGCCCCAAGCGCAGGCGGAGAGGGGACGGGCTTCCCTTCTCAGGATCTCGAAACAGCGAAGACAGTTGGCGGCAGCGGGAAGGATCTTGCGGAGTATGGAGCCATTCATCCGGTAAAGATCATGAAAGGGGATCTGACCGGCGACGGCCATTGTACAGTGCGCGACGCCCTCCGTACTTTGCAGATCAGCGAGGGAACCTTTCAGGCGGACCAAGCACAGAAGGCGCAGGCCGACGTGAATGGAGACAGGGCCGTTACCGGAGAGGACGCGCAGATCCTTGTGCAGGCTGCTCTGGGAGAGTATGACAGCTTTGGCTATGAGAAGCCGGAGGATCCTCACGTGATCTATGTTGACAACAAGACATTGACAAAGGAAGATTACTGCTTCCATACATTGTCGGAGGCAGTGGCATATCTGAACGAGAATCCTCCGTCGGGAGAGAAGGAACGTGTGACGGTATATTTTGCGCCGGGCACATACAGGGAGTATACGGTGCTGGAAGCGCCCTATGTGACTTACCGCGCCATGGATCCCGCAGATATGCCGAATCTGACGTATTATTACGGCTGCGGCATGTTTTACAGATCCGTGTACGGCGGTGGACGTACAGCCAGCAGCAATCAGGCAAGCACGGTGATCAAATCCTCCGCCCACGATTTCATTGCGGAGTATATCCGGTTTGAAAATTCTTACAATCTATATACCACCGTTGAGGAAGAGACGGATTATATGGAGAAAAATACACATACTGTGGATGAGCGCGCCGCAAATATCCGGAAGAGCAGCTATCAGACGCAGGGACTTGCCCTGCGGGTGGACGCAGATCGCAGCCAGATCAAAAACTGTCAGATCATTGGACGACAGGACACGTTTTTAATGGACGGCAGCAACCGCGTCTATGTAGAGAACTGTTACATTGAAGGGACAGTAGATTTCATATATGGAAACGCCACGGCAGTGCTTGAAAGCTGCGTCATCAACAGCCCCTACAACGGAGGGCACATTACGGCTGCGGCTACCCCGGAAGACCGGTTCTACGGATTTTTACTGAAGGACTGTATACTGACCAGAAACGCGACCACGGAAAGTGATCCGCCCAAGGACGAGTCTTACAGTCTGGGCAGGCCATGGGGTGCGCCGGCGATGGTGGTTTATTATAACTGCCGGATGGACCGGCACATCTC
>CANQQN010000198.1 GCA_947625995.1 uncultured Lachnospiraceae bacterium | reverse complement strand
CTGTTTCGGGACCGCGCGTCGCCTCGGGACCGCGTGTCGTTGACGGCGCGGCGGCGGTAGGCGGCTGTTGTGGTACGGATCCCTCGTATATCCGGGCGGTGGCGAAGGTCGCGGCGGAGAAAACACCGGTGATCCTGCATCCGGAGGAAGAAGTGCGGCTGACCACGGAGCGGATGTCTGTTCTCCTGCCGGACAGGCCGGAGATTTACAAAATCGCTCCTTCCGAAAACGGGGAACTGGCAGAAGAATACAGAAACGGCGCCTGTGACACGCTGGCGGAGCTTCTGGAGGACGCTCTGGATGAGGAGCCGGATGTGATCTGCCTGTCTGTGGACGGAGAAGGCATCGACGGAAAAGCGATCATAGAAGAAGTGGTCGGGGAAGCTTGCCAGAACGTAAATCTACCCTTGGCGTTCTCTTCTGTAGATCCGGAAGTTCTGGAAGCCGCCCTCCAAAGTTATCCGGGCCGGGCCGCCGTTGTTCCGGCAGGAAATGACAGGGAGGCGCTGCGCATTCTCTGTGAAAAATACGGCGCGGTGATATTGACAAATCTCCAATAAGTGCTACAATTGGGAGTAGAGTTTTTTCCTATTGTTATGATGATTTGGGAGGAAAATATGGAAAACATGGACAGGACAGTATTCTCTCTGCTGGTGGACAATACCTCCGGCGTGCTTGGCCGGATCGCAGGCATGTTCAGCCGCAGGGGTTATAATATCGACAGTCTTACTGTGGGTGTCACGGCGGATCCCCGGTATTCCCGTATGACCGTTGTGGCCATGGCCAGCGACGACATTATCGAGCAGATTGAGAACCAACTGCGCAAGCAGGAGGACGTGCGGGAGATCAAGAAGCTGGGCCCCGGCGATTCTGTGTGCAGGGAGCTTCTGATGATCAAGATTCGCGCAAGGGCGCAGGATCGTCAGGATGTAGTTTCCACGGCGGATATTTTCCGGGCAAAGATCGTGGATGTGGCTGACGATTCCCTGATCATAGAGCTTACGGGCAATCAGGCAAAGCTGGAGGCCTTTATCAGCCTGCTGGCCGATTACGAGATTCTGGAGATCGCAAGGACCGGTCTTACCGGCCTTACCAGAGGCTCTGATAACGTTACTTATCTGGAATGACCGATTTCTAAAAGATCATAAAGCGCCGGGCGGAAGTATCAGGATCTTTCCCGCGCGCTTTGAATAAATAAAGAAATATAATACAGATGGAGGAATTCAAAATGGCAAAAATCTATTATCAGGAAGATTGTAACCTTTCTTTGCTGGAGGGGAAGACGATCGCAGTGATCGGTTACGGCAGTCAGGGCCACGCTCATGCGCTGAACGCGAAAGAATCCGGCGCAAACGTGATCATTGGCCTGTATGAGGGCAGCAAGTCATGGAAGCGTGCCGAAGAGCAGGGCTTTCAGGTTTACACCACTGCCGAGGCTGCGAAGAGGGCTGACATCATCATGATCCTGATCAATGATGAGAAGCAGGCCGATATGTACAAGAAGGACATCGAGCCCAATCTGGAAGCAGGCAACATGCTGATGTTTGCACACGGTTTTAACATCCATTTCGGATGTATCGTGCCTCCCAAGGATGTGGACGTTACCATGATCGCACCCAAGGGCCCCGGCCATACCGTAAGGAGCGAATATCAGGAAGGCAAGGGCGTTCCTTGTCTGGTAGCTGTTGAGCAGGACGCTACCGGCAAAGCGCTGGATATCGCATTGGCATATGCGCTGGCTATCGGCGGCGCAAGGGCAGGTGTGCTGGAGACTACCTTCCGTACAGAGACCGAGACAGACCTCTTTGGCGAGCAGGCAGTGCTCTGCGGCGGTGTGTGCGCATTGATGCAGGCAGGCTTTGAGACACTGTGCGAAGCGGGTTATGATCCCAGAAATGCATATTTTGAGTGTATCCATGAGATGAAACTGATCGTAGACCTGATCTATCAGTCCGGCTTTGAGGGTATGAGATATTCTATCTCCAATACAGCGGAGTACGGCGATTATGTGACAGGCCCCAAGATCATCACAGAGGAGACCAAGAAGACCATGAAGAAGATCCTGTCCGATATCCAGGACGGCACCTTCGCAAAGGAATTCCTGCTTGATATGTCTCCCGCAGGACGTCAGGTACATTTCAAGGCCATGAGAAAGCTTGCTGCCGAGCATCCTTCAGAGGCGATCGGCAAGGAGATCCGCAAGCTGTACAGCTGGAACAACGAGGAGGATAAGCTGATCAATAACTGATCGGTCTATCGTATATGATTACACAGGAGGGTGCCGCAAAACATATTTTTTCCTTTTGCGACACTCTCTTTTTGAAAAGAGAACAGGAGGTTATTTGTTATGGGAATGACAATGACACAGAAGATTCTGGCGGCCCATGCAGGCCTTGACGCGGTGGAAGCCGGGCAACTCATCGAGGCGGAGCTTGATCTGGTGCTGGGCAATGATATCACGTCGCCGGTTGCCATTCACGAGATGGACAAATTCAATAAACAGACGGTCTTTCACAAGGACAAGATCGCCCTTGTGATGGATCACTTTATTCCAAACAAAGATATCAAATCCGCGGAGCACTGCAAATGTGTCCGGGAGTTTGCGTGCAAACATGAGATCAGCAATTATTTTGACGTAGGCGAAATGGGGATCGAGCACGCCCTTCTGCCGGAAAAGGGTCTGACCGTGGCGGGAGACGTGATCATCGGCGCGGATTCCCACACTTGTACTTACGGCGCTTTGGGCGCGTTTTCCACAGGCGTGGGCAGCACGGATATGGCTGCGGGAATGGCTACCGGAAAGGCGTGGTTCAAGGTGCCTTCCGCTATTAAGTTCAATCTGACAGGAAAGCCGTCCAAATGGGTCAGCGGCAAGGATCTGATCTTACATATCATCGGTATGATCGGTGTGGACGGCGCCCTTTACAAATCCATGGAATTTACCGGGGAAGGAGTGTCCGCCCTTTCCATGGATGACCGTTTCACTGTGGCGAACATGGCTATTGAGGCCGGCGCGAAGAACGGCATTTTCCCTGTGGACGACAAGGCGATCGCCTACATGGAAGAACATTCTGCCCGTCCCTACAAGATCTATGAGGCGGACGCGGACGCCGTTTACGATGCGGAATATACCATTGACCTTGGACAGTTGAAGCCCACGGTTGCTTTTCCTCATCTTCCGGAAAATACAAAGACCATCGACGAAGTGGGAGAGATCCCGGTGGATCAGGTAGTGATCGGCTCCTGTACCAACGGACGGATCGACGACCTTCGCTGCGCGGCGCAAATCCTGCGTGGGAAAAAGGTGAAAAAGGGCATACGCTGCATCGTGATCCCCGCCACCCAGAAGATTTATCTGCAGGCCATTGAAGAAGGACTGGTGCAGGATTTCATCAAAGCCGGGGCGGTTGTGAGCACCCCTACCTGCGGCCCCTGTCTGGGCGGCTATATGGGCATTCTGGCAGCGGGAG
>CANQQN010000197.1 GCA_947625995.1 uncultured Lachnospiraceae bacterium | reverse complement strand
AGGAGCTTCCCCCGTACTGCCGGGCCCTGCGCGAGGATCACGGGCTGAAGGTCGTCAAGGCCTTTCATCTGGCCACTTCATTCAGAGTGACGGGAATCAGGGTATCCGCCGCTTTTTCGGTTGCGGCGCTGTCTTTCGTAGCTTCTGTTTTCATAGGCTCTTTTGTTTTTGTGTCTGTTTTTGATTTGCCGCAGCCGGCAAACAGCGTCATTGTGCAGAGCATAAGCATCAGAAATACTGCGAAGAATTTTTTCATATAGTCCTCCAAAAAAGATGTTCAATCTTATCATATTGCGCTGCGGACAGATTGGTGTCAATCCATTGAAAAGAAAGAAAAACAAAGAGGAAGATTTTGGAGGGTTTTGGACCTGCGATCCTTATTGTGAAAATCCGGAGATTGCGTTATAATAAAACAACAGCCCGAAAGCAGGGCACGCCAAAAAGGTATGTGCAGACAGCCTGAACGGCGGATGACGGAAAGCTGAAAGCTTGGAAAGGAGTGCAGGAAGGTGACACAGGAAAACCGTACCTATATCGCGATCGATCTGAAGTCCTTCTATGCCTCCGTGGAGTGCGTGGAGCGCGGGCTGGACCCTATGAGCACTAACCTTGTGGTGGCGGATGAAAGCCGTACCGCAAAAACCATCTGTCTGGCAGTGTCTCCCTCTCTGAAGAGCTTCGGGATTCCGGGACGTCCGAGGCTTTTTGAAGTGATCGAAAAGATAAAAGAAGTGAACAGCCAAAGAAAATGGAACGCGCCCGGACATGTATTTACCGGAGCGTCCAGCGATCATAAGGTTTTATCCTCGTCTCCGGAACTGGCGGTCACTTATATTATCGCGAAGCCCCGAATGGCTTACTATATGGAATACAGCACACGGATCTATCAAATATATCTGAACTATGTGGCGCCGGAAGACATGCATATCTACTCTGTAGATGAGGTGTTCATTGACGCCACCTCCTATCTGAAAGCCTACGGCCTTACCGCGCACGGATTTGCCATGAAGATCATAAGGGATGTGCTTGCGTCCACAGGGATCACGGCTACTGCGGGTATCGGCACCAATATGTACCTGTGCAAGGTCGCCATGGATATTGTGGCGAAGCATATGCCGGCCGATGAGGACGGCGTGCGCGTGGCACAACTGGATGAAATGTCCTACCGCAGGCTGCTCTGGGGGCACAGGCCTCTGACGGATTTCTGGCGGGTGGGAAGAGGTTATGCAAAAAGGCTTCAGGAACAGGGACTTTATACCATGGGGGACGTGGCCCGATGCTCCATTGGAAAACCCACAGAATATTACAATGAAGAATTGTTGTATAAACTGTTTGGCATCAATGCGGAATTGCTTATTGACCATGCATGGGGATGGGAGCCCTGCACCATCGCCCAGATCAAAGCATACAGGCCGCAGTCAAACAGCATTTGTTCCGGACAGGTGCTTCAGGAAGCCTATCCCAGTGAAAAGGCCAGACTGGTCGTACAGGAGATGGTGGATCTCCTTGCTCTGGATCTGGTGGAAAAAGGGCTGGTCACCGACCAGATCGTGCTTACGATAGGGTATGATGTGGAAAATCTCACCAACAGGGAGATTGCCCGCCAGTATCAGGGGGATGTGACCACGGATCATTATGGGCGTAGGATACCAAAGCATGCCCATGGCACCGCCAATCTGAAGCGGCAGACTTCCTCCGCAAGGCTGCTGGTGGAGGCGGCTATGGAATTGTACGGCAGGATCATCAATCCACGGCTGCTGGTGCGCAGGGTCACCGTTACCGCAAATCATGTGGTGGATGAGAAGGAGATGCAAAAGGGCTCTTTTACAGGCCGGCAGATGGATCTGTTTACGGATTATGACGCGCTGGAAAAGCAGCAGAAGGAAGAGGAAGCGGCGCTCCAAAAAGAGAAAAAGGCCCAGCAGGCGGTGTTGGATATCAAGAAAAAATATGGGAAAAATGCAGTCCTGAAGGGGATGAATCTTCAGGAGGGAGCAACGGCAGCCCAGCGGAACCGGCAGATTGGCGGACACAAGGCATAGAAAGATGTAAGGAAGAAAACATGAACGAAAAAGAAACCCACAAATACGACGATATCATTCATTTGCCCCATCCCACGTCCGAGATCCATCCACGGATGTCTCTCTATGACCGGGCTGCCCAGTTTTCGCCTTTTGCGGCGCTGACCGGGTATGAGGATGCCATAGAGGAGACCGCCCGGCAGACAGAACGGAAAATAAGGCTTGACGAGGATGAAAAGGCGATGTTGGATCAAGCGCTGCTTACGATCGAAAAGACGAAAACGGAAGACTCGGAGGTTTCGATCACCTATTTTATCCCCGATGAGAAAAAAAGGGGTGGCAGATATGAGACGGTCACCGGTCAGGTGAAAAAAATTGACCGGCAGCAGCGTGTGCTGGTGATGGTGGACGGAACAAAGATCCCTGTAGACGACGTGGTTTCCATAGAACAGAGAAACAACGGCTACCTCTGAATCCCTTCCAATAGCTCTTCTGCCCACATGTGCAGGTTGTAGGCGCTGCCGTCAAACAGCTTCAGGATCACGCCGTAGGGGGCGTCGTCGCTGGCAAAAGCGTTGCCTTCATCGGTGTCTACATGCATGGCGAGCCGGAAATCTTTATGTACACGGACCACCACATCCGAAAAGATCAGCGCGCGCTCATAGCTTTCGGTGATGACAAATACTTCGTCGTTGTCCTGAACGTGAAGCCGGATGGCGTCGCTGGGGGTCATATGAATATGGCGTTTCGCCACGATCACGCCTTTTTGGATATCCAGCGTTTTGCCGTTGGCGGAAAGGGTACAGCCCGGAGTGCCTTCGATATCGCCGGATTGACGGATAACGCTCTTCACGCCGAATTTCCGGGCGTCGGTAATGGCAAGCTCTACCTGCGTCTCCTTTCGGCAGGGCCCCAGCACCGCGATGTTTTCAAACTGCCCCCTTGGGCCGATGATGGTGATGCGCTCTTTTGCCAGATACTGGCCCGGCTGGCTCAACTCCTTTTCGGGGGTCAGCGTAGCGCCTTTCCCGAACAAATATTCAAAATCATGCTGTGAGAGATGTACGTGTCTCGCAGATATCTCAATGGGGATTTTTGTGCTCATAGATCCTCCTCGTTCATTTATGTGAAAAAGATAGCTATATTCTATCAGAGAATCACAAGGTTTGCAATGAGTAAATTTGTCTGCTATAATGTACAGGAAGAAAAAAGCGTATGTGTTTGGGCTTTTATCTTCGGGGAAAAGGACATTTCTCACGGTCGTAGGAAGAAACAGAAAAGCATAGTAAAGAGGTCTGGACAATGAAGTGGAAAAAATTTACCATTGAGACCACTACCCGGGCGGAGGACCTGATCAGCGGCATGCTGATGGAGCTTGGGGTGGAAGGCGTAGAGATAGAGGATAAGCAGCCTATCACGGAGGAAGAAAAGAAGCGGATGTTTATTGACATTCTGCCGGCGCTTCCGGCGGACGACGGGGTTG
>CANQQN010000196.1 GCA_947625995.1 uncultured Lachnospiraceae bacterium | reverse complement strand
CTGACATCTATGGAGACCCGTTTTGATATATCCGACGGGGTCAGATGAACGGTTTCCGTTAATTCTCCGTCCAGATATATCTTTAAATCTGCCGTGTACATCGTCGTATTATCAACATGGCCTACATCAAAAGAGAAATTGTCATACTCTCCCTTTAAATTATATAGCACCTGCGATGTTCTGGCAGCGTTCCACAGATAAAAAACATATCCTTCATCGTAGCTTGTCCCGCCAATGGTAAAATACTTCTCCTTGCCAGCCAGATACTCAGTAACCTCTGTATATTGATAAGGCTTTTTTTCTGACATCCAATGATCTGAAGTTTTAACTCCGGACGTTGCTTCCGCATATGTAATATTGCCGCAGTTTTGAGGTAACATTACTGCCGAGACTGCCATAGCGGCCGACAATAAAACGGCTATTATTTTCTTCTTCATTTTCCATTCATCCTTTCATTTTAAAATATTTTTTTCCCTGCTCTTCAAAGCCGCAGGTGCTCTTTGTATTGTTATGTATATATTTAATTTTTTATTAGTACAGGATAACATATTATATACAAAAAATCAAGTTAAAACCTTGACATTCACAGACATTCTCATTGCGTTTTCGCGGTTTTATTCACGCCGGCGTCTGACCGTTGAATATTTTCAGGCTTTTCAAATACACTTTCTGCTCCGGTGTGATACGGTAACTCTCCACAGATTTCTGTATCGTTTTGTTATGCGTCCACACATCTAACCGCCGGTTTTCTATGAAAGGAATGATCGATTCATACTGCTTTGACAGAGCCGTGGCAAAGTACCATGCGATCATCATATTCACATAATATTCGTTCGACCTGATCTGCGCGACCATCTCCGGATATATGATCTCAAACCCATCATCAAGAAAATACCGCATGAGCATTCCAATGCCGAATCTGATCGTATAGGTTTCTTTTGATCTTATCCATTTCTCTATGTACGTCAGCAGCTTTTCTCTGTGTTTCTTGAAAACCTTTGGCGACATCTGATCGCAGGTGGCCCAGTTATCCACATAGGGAAGAAACCGAGTCACTGCCTCCATACACTGTTCATAATTCTTTATTTCCGAAATCACAAACGCATGAAGCTGGTTCTCTTCAAAATAACGATGGGGAAGATTTTCCAAAAATACTGAAACAGCTTCATTTTTCGCTAACAGTTTTGCATATTTTTTTAATTCCGGAGTCCGTACTCCAATCACTGTTTCCGGATCTGCAGTTGGTATAAGCTTTTGTTGAAAATCGCGGTATTTCTGATCCTGCATTCGGAACAGGTCCTCTCTTATCTGATCGATCATAAAAGTACTCCTTTGTAGAAAACTTTTCACAGCAAATGTTTATCTTAATATTCTGACCAGCATCAGTAACGAAAATTCTTTTACCGGTAATCAGGTACTCCTATCTACTGCGCCGCTTCTTCCCAATATTTTTCATCCGCAAAGCCTTGTTCGCCCACTTCTTTTGCCAACTGATTGGCCAGCCCAACCAATTGAGAGGAACGATCGGTTCCCGTCAAAAGAATTTGTATTGTACTGTTCACAAACCATGGTGCACTGTCAAGCAGACCACTTTCTCTGATATCTCGCACAACACGCTGATTGTCATAAGGAATTTTCAGGAAAACAGGTTTCCAGACTGTTTTGCCGTTTATACAGACATCTTCGATCACCATAAATTCCTTTCTCTGTTCTCCGAAGCTTCCTCTGACAGACGCGGCACAAGGTTTTTTGCGTTCTGATTTCATCCATTACTTCCGAATGACCTTCCTCATACCCGCGCCGCAGTATTCGTTCGGAAGTGGCTTAAATCCCAGATTGATATAAAATTCTTCTTTTCCCTTTTCTGCGATCAACTGTATGCTGACACGTCCGCCAACAGGCAGTGTCTCTTCTACATGCTTTATCAATAAATTCATGATTTTGGTGCCAATGCCACATTTTTGATAATTGGAATGTACCACAACATCTGCGATCATATAATACAGCCCGTCTCCAACCAGTCTTCCCATTCCAACAGTTTTACCATGGTCAACGGCAGTGATCGTATAGGTACTGTTAGAAATAGCATCCTTTGTCTGATTCTCTGAGAAAAGCTGCCAGCCGGCACTTTTCCGTAATTCGCAGTAATCTTCATAACATAACATATTTTCTCTATATTCCATAATATAAACTCCATCTGTACCGATATGCCGAATCACGGATTTTCTCATGTTAATATCTGATATTCTCCGGCCTTCTGCAGTTTGTCAAGGGCAACCATTTCTTTTTCTTCTTTTACAAAAATATAGTCCGTGTTGAAAGTAGAAACCGCAAATATCCCTATTTTTTCTTCTGCCAGCAATGCTGAAATTCCTGCCAGTATCCCTGTCAGTGAAAAATCCAGCACGCCTTCTATCCGAAAGGCTTTAAAGCCGTCCTCACGTCGGATCGTATTCTTTGGAACGTCCTCTGTTTTGCAGACCAAAGAGTTTTCTTCATCTGTTTTTCCAATAAAGCAGTATTTCGCATTCAAATCAACGCCGGAAAAGTCAGCGACTTTACAGATTGAAAAATCACCCTGTATTCTTTTGATTATCATATTCCTGTCTTCCTTTCGCCAGATTTTGATCTGCCTCATTCCTATTCAGGCAAATTCTAATATTCTTTTGTAAAAAGCAGATGATGAAAAAATGCGATCCGCCTGTAATCTTCAATTTTTGATATTCTCATCTATTGTAAATAATATAAGCACTAAAGTCAATTTAAAGAACATCATTCAAAGTCCAAACAGCCGGCAATTCCTTTTCAGGCATCTGCCGGCTGCTTTTCATATCTTCTCTATTCTGGCAAACATCATCCCGTATACAAATCCCAAAATATTTTTCTTTTCAAACTGACCGCGACAGCCGCTCCGATCAACGCATATATGGCGGAAGAACCGCCAATCCCCTGTCTGTACTGGTGAAATACACAGTACTTTATGATCGCCAGTGTAAACTCAGTCAAAGCGCCTCCCCAAAGAAATATAAGCATATACTTTATCTGATTTTTTTCCGCCGGGAGCGCCTGCCATATGCAGATAACAGCGACGCTGTTGGCCAGCAAATGCAGCAATCCCGTATGACTGAAACAGCAGGATACAAATCTGTAACAGCTCCATATGGAAAACGTTCTCATATCCGGCGTGCACAACAAATATACCAATTTCTTGTCAGATAACATCATACAGGCATATATGAGTATGTAGATACCCACAACTATTTTCGCCATTAACGGCGTATCATGAAGTTCTTTTCTGATGCTTTCAACCAGCTTCTTCATTGCCGCTTTCCTGTGCTCCGTCACATTCATTCTTCCACATCTCCTCCGGCGGGAGCACGTCGCTGAACATGATCAGATTCGTCGTAACCTTCTCATCTGCTTTTAGCTGCCGAAACATTCCCTTCCCATACAGAATATCCATAACCATTCCCACCACCATACGATCGCAAAACCCAGCCACATCAT
>CANQQN010000195.1 GCA_947625995.1 uncultured Lachnospiraceae bacterium | reverse complement strand
CCGAAGATGCCATCAGATCCGGCAAATCGTCCAGCACCGTTTTGTCGTGGCCAAGCTTGTGACGTACAGATCGACGTTCCTGATCTTCATAAGCCCTAGCAGAACGTCCACGAAGCCTACGGTTTCTTCATTGCCATGCAGATAGGACTTCCCGAAACGTCTGATGCCGGTGATCACCTTTACCATTCCGTTTTCTTTTTTATCAATCAACTTGTCGAGATACTTTGGGCGTTGTATCATATCCACATTTTCTTTCGACAAAAATGTACAAGCACGCATTTTTGACTAAAAATAATATACGCCTTTCTTTCAATAAAAAAGCGAGAGGGATAGCTTCCGTATGCGCGTTTCATAAGTGCACGAAAGGGTATCACTTCTCAAAATGCATGGACAGCATCCATGCATATTTTGCGTCCGGGATTTTCTCTCCGTCCGCCAGTTCCTGCACTGCCCATGCATTGATGAAGTCTGTTTCTTCGCTCCGATCATAATAGCACGCCAAGATCCCAACATTCTGTTTTTTGTCGATAGAGACTGGTTTCTTCTGCATTTCTGCATCGGCCACCATATCATATATGGTTTCATTTGGGATTTCGTCAAGAACCGTGGTCAGATTCTCACTGCCGCAATCCAGCGTACATCTTAGCCCACTGCCGTCAAAATCCTTCGTTTTATCTTCCGTGATCGCCAGAATTCCTTCCTGATGGGCAGCATCAAGCTCAAATTGAAACAGTTTGATATGATCGATCTCTTTCCCGTCGGCATAAATCGTAAACCAGACGGTCAGCCTGTGATAACTGCCGTCCGTCTTGTACTGACAGAGATGGATTTGCTTGATCCCCGCAAGAAGGTTTGCCGTCCGCATTTCCGTGCTGTTTTCTGAAAACCATCTGACATAGTTTGTGGGTTCTTTCACATACCTGATCACCACCGCGATCAGGATCAAAAGGACCGCCATGGCCGCGGCCGCAAATGCAACGGCGGTCTTTTTTAATTTTCTCTGCTTCTTTTTTCCGTCAACGGTCACCTGAAGCAGATTCTCCTCTGATTTTGGAATCACCGTTTCTTCACTCAGATCTTCACCCGCAATAAACTCATTGAGCGTGATCCCCAAAATCTCGCATAATTCCAAGTAGACGGACACGTCCGGCAGACAGACACCGCGCTCCCATTTGGAAACAGACTTGTTGCTCATGCCAAGCTTTTCTGCCAGTTGTACCTGCGTCAGCCCGCAGGCCTTTCGCTTCCCCGCTATGTATTTTCCGATTTTGACCAGATCCATTCTCAAGTCCCCCTTTTGTGTGAATTTCTGAGAAAATGATACCGTAACCGCCTCAAAAATCACACCCCTCCGTGGTAGAATCGCGCCTTTTTTCGGAATATAGCATATAAAGACAACTTCCCGTCATTTGCATGTCGTACCAGTATTCTTGACTTAACCACGTTGCACCTCACCAAACCTCCGACGAAGGATAATCAAGCTGAGGATCAGTATCAGTGGGAATACCGTAGCAACAAGCAGCCCTATTTTAAGGTTGCCGCCGGCCATATTGGATATGCTGCCGACCATGGCAGGACTTACGGTCGCGCCTAAATCCCCGGCCAAGGCTAAAAATGCGAACATCGCCGTGCCGCCCCTCGGACATTTCTGGGAGGAAATGCTGATGGAGCCCGGCCACATAATTCCAACCGCAATCCCGCAAAGTGCACAGCCTGCCAGTCCAAGAATCGGCAAAGATGCCAGAGATGCCGTCAAATAGCAGATCACACATAACAGGGCACACGCCGTCATCATCCGGATCAAGTCCAGTTTCTCGCTCATTTTGCTGTATAGGACTCGGGATATTCCCATAAACGCAGCAAATAAACAGGGACCTGCCAGATCGCCAACGGTTTTGGAAACACCCATTGCCGATTCTGTGAATGCGGACGCCCATTGCGCCATCGATGCTTCGGATGCACCGGAACACACCATAAGCAGGATCAGCAGCCAGAACAGCGGCAATCGAAGCAGTTGACCGGGGCGCATACCCTCACCGTCTTCTATCAACCGTTCCATAGGACAACTGATAAAATTAAATGCATTATACAACGGCACTGCTGCCCAGATCAATGTAAGTATCCTCCAGTTTGCTACGCCAAATACTGTAAAAAAGAGCGTCGAGCCCAAGATCACACCAACTGCGCCCCAACAATAAAAAGAGTGCAGCAAACTCATCATACCGTCTTTATTTTCAAAAGGGCAGGCTTCAATAATCGGACTTACCAATACTTCAACCAGACCGCTGCCTATAGCATAGAGCACCACTGCGATTAAAATTCCTAAAAATGGGACAGGAAGCAGTTCCGGCAGAATTGCCATGAAAGCCAATCCTGCCGCAGACAGCACTTGAGAGGATACCACGCAGATACGGTATCCTATTTTATCCACAAATTTCGTGGCTGCCAGATCAATCAATAATTGTGTGAAATAGAACGTAAGCGGAATCAGCGCGATCTTTTCCAGTCCGATCCCATAAGTATTTTTGAATGTTAAAAATAAAAGCGGGGTAAAGTTTGCAGATATGGCTTGGGTGACAAAGCCCAGATAGCAGGCAACCAATGTTTTTTGATACTTTCGTTTTTCAATCATATTCACTTACCGGTCCAAATGTTCTTCAAAGTTTTTTCTCAATGCCGAGATTTTCATACGCGTGGATGCCGCCGCAGAAAAAATCGGTCCGGGCCGGTGCCATGATCTCGATTCTGTCCCCCGTCTGCCGGATCAAGCTTTTGTTTACCCACTTAAATTCCATGATGAATCTCCTTCCACACTCATATTTCATCGTATGATATAATCAGAATATTCAAAAATAAAGACACTATAACGTCAAATAAAGGCATTATTTACCTAAGCCAAATAACTATAATTTGTTGCGGAGCAGATTTTAATTGACTACTATAAATCGTTCCATGAATCCGGCAATTCCGTCAATTCAGAAAAAGAATCTATAACTGCGCCGGCGTAATTTTCATGATCTCTGTATTTCTGTCCTGATAGTGAAATGCTCCGGCAGGTTATATATTTCTGTCTTTAAGAACAACGGATAGAAATATGCATCCTTCAGCCGTTCAAAAGGAAGCCATTCAAAATCGCGAGTATGGTGTCTCTCCTTCAGCGCAAAACGCTCTCTCTTTTCCAGCAGATCCATATGGGAAACATCCATCAGAAAATAGATACAAAGCTCATCATAATCCAGCTTGTCTGTCACCTCGTTAAAAAATGACTGTTTCAGCCACATACCTTTTTGATCATTTTCAAGATGATTGCATTTAAGGCTCGCTTTCATTCTCCATTAAAATTTATAGCCAGTATATCACAGAAATACAGTTGTTTCAATCAACGCATCATAACATAAACCAACACATATCCCCTTGCTTCTTTTCTGATTCAGATTTTGCAAAATTTTCTTGACAAACCCCAAGTTTATTGCATATAATATAGTTGCAGGCAGAGATGCGCTGTATACCCGTGTAACCGAATTAACGTTTAAGTGTCATGTAATGGCA
>CANQQN010000194.1 GCA_947625995.1 uncultured Lachnospiraceae bacterium | reverse complement strand
TATTGTCGTAGGAGGGATAGGTCACAAGCGCTCTCACCTGTCCCGTATCTACGTCTGTAATGACCGCCGATGCGGAGCAGGGATCAAGGGCAAGCTGGGCCGGCGTAATCTGCAGGCTGTTGATCTTGCCGATGATAAAATTGATCGCACTGAGACTGCCGTCATAAAGACGATTGAAATCATCGTCCTTCGCAAGCACATTCTGGTCATAGAGGATCAGGCAGATCTGCTGGCCGGAAAGCTCCCTGTCCAGAATCATATACTCATATATTTTTTTGTGGAATTCTATATCCGTATCAAAAGCATTCCCCAGATCCTGAAGCATATAGCCATAGATCTCGTCCGCATCCGCATAGGCGCTCTTTGAAGATACTTTTGTAACATCCGCCCAGTTCTGGCTGATACAATAAAACAGATACTCTCTGAGACTGATCTCTCCGTTCTTCCACGAAAGGTAGGTCTTATCTGTGGTATCGATCTTGTCTCTGATCAGGTAGCCGTCATCCAGAAGACGTTGTTCCATATAATCCATGCATTCCTGAATCTGCTGGGAAAGCTCCTGTTTTTTTGCAGGCGCGCCCGCGTTCATCTGGTCCGTGATCTGCCCTACCACATCCTTCTTCCTGTTCTCAAACATCTGATATACGTACTTTTCCGTTTCAGAAGCGTCTGCCGCCGGAAAATGGCCAATATCGATCACATTATTGTTGATCAGAGCAAAATACACATCATCGATAGAGATCACAACGTCGTCGCTGTCGTTAATCCTTCTGGTGTTGTATGCGCTGTCAGACACGATCTTTGAGGACACAAGCCCTGCAAGATGCTGCTCAAGAATCTTGTATATGGTCTTTTGCAGCTTGATATCGATGGTCAGGTACACGTCGTTGCCGGGCTCCGGATCCGTGCGCTCTTCCACCTCGATGACCTTTCCAAGACTGTCTACATAAAAGGTTTCCGATC
Source organism: uncultured Lachnospiraceae bacterium (assembly GCA_947625995.1). GTDB lineage: Bacteria > Bacillota > Clostridia > Lachnospirales > Lachnospiraceae > CANQUC01. Next base: position 2,607 of record CANQQN010000194.1, on the reverse strand, counting down.
CCTGCTTGCCCTGAAGAACAGATTCCATGGTCTGCTCGATCCCTGCTTTTCCCACTACATAGCTCTCATTGTATTTCTCATCGATGGGATTCAGTTCTTTCAGCTCATCCTCGGAAATAACGCCTGTGTAACCGAGAATATGAGCGGCATACAGACTGTCCTCATGGTATCTGCGCACGGTATCCTCCTGAATGGAAACGCCGGGAATCGAATCCTCATTTTCCATGACTATGGCTACCGTATCCGAAGAAACATCCGTCGCAACCGTAGTGGCAATGTATTTCTGGTAATTATTTTGGGTCATTCCGTAGCGGACCGTTACGATCTTTAAGATATCGCTTCTGGAAAGATCTTCTTCGCTGAGGTCATAATGGTCCTCATTGCACAGATAATCCATCACCTGTTCAGCGGTAGCCTCTTTTTGCTCCTTCTCCAGCTTTTTGACGCTAACGCCGTATACATTTGCCAAAAAACGGTCCTTGTCTGTCCCCGACACGGTAAACTGATAAGCGTCCGACTGATCCAGCACAATAGAAAAATCATTTACCAGCGTATCCCCGTGGCCCTCAATGATCTGAAACAGTTTTAACAGCGCCGGATTCAGCGTACGGTTCTTTTCCTTCAGCGTGGCATAGGTTCCGTTGTCCTCGATCACAACGGAATACACAAGCTCGTTGTACGCCAAAAGTTCCCCATTGCAGTCGTAGATCAGACCTCTGGTACAGGGGATCACACTCTCTTTTTTTATCCTGACATTAAAGGAATTTTTGTACTCCTCGCCGTCCACGATCTGCAGTTGAAACAGCCGCTGCACGAGAATACCGGCCAGCGCTACAAAAACGATACCCAGTATCAACAGTCTGGATCTGAAAAAATCTGATATATAATCCTTGATCACGTCAAACAAAGTAACTGTCTCTCCTTTTTTCATCCAACGTAAGCGCTTCGTTGATCAGATACAAAATACGGTAAACAATAATGGCAGCCGCAACGGTAAAAATCAGTTCCGGCAGAATGATCTTTGTAAAATAAAAGAGAAAATTCATTCTGCTTCTCATCATGAACAGACACCAGTAGACCACCATACAGTACACAAGATCCGACGCGGCGATCAAAAGCAGCGGCAGTCTTAGATCAAATTCATAAAACTCCTTGGAAAAAAATCCGCAGACATAGCCGATAAACATATATGTCATGGCGTAAAAACCGAGAATATCCCCAAAAAAGAAATCATTCAGGAGTCCGTAGAAAAATCCTGTCAAAAGCCCTGTCTTCTTTCCCCTGAAGAATGCGACAGAAACCACAAGGATCACCGGCAGATTCGGCACAGAGCCGCCAACGGCAATTGCCTGCACCGCGGTACTTTGCAATATAAAAAACAAAAAGATCAGAATTGCGAACACGATTCCGCGTTTCATTGGTTTTCCTCCTGTCTGACCGGCAGACAATCCTATTTTTTCTGGGTGATCACAAACACTTCTCTGATATGCTCAAAATCCACCACCAGAGACACTTTGCCGGACTTTGTCATGTTATTGGCGTCCATGGACAGATCCGACAGATAACCGATCAATAATCCGGGCAGATAAGTCTCGCTGATATTGGAGGTAATGATCATCTCCCCTACGTTTACATTATCGTCGGAATCGTAGAGCTTTGACATCGTGATCTCCCCTTCTGCCAAAAGCTCCAGACTGCCGCTGATAATGCAGTAATCTCCCGTTGTCTGTGTCATGGCGCTCACGTTGCTGGAATCGTCGATAATGGAACGCACCCGCGCCCAGTTGTCTCCTACTGCGACGATCTTCCCTACAAGTCCCCCGCTGGCGATCACGTTCATGTCCACATCAATTCCGTCGTTTTTACCCTTGTCAATAATAAAATTATGAAACCAGTTGCCCGTATCCTTGCCAATGACGCTGGCAGCAACCTTCGGGTACTTGGAATACTGATTATCAAGATTGTAAAGCGTGCGGAGGCGGTCAAGCTCATAGGTATTGCCTTTCAGCATGGTATTCTCAAGGGTCAATTCGTTGATCTGCGCCTGCAGTTCTTTATTCTTTTGAATCAGTTCTTCTTTATCCTCCAAAAAAGAAAATTTATTCTCGATCCAGTTGCCCGCAGCGGATATTCCTTTTTGAACCGGTGTGATCACATATCCGGCCACCTTGTTTATCGGACCTTTTGATATGCCTGTGGCATAGGAGATGACCACAAGTATGATACAGATCAATGCCAAAAACAGCAGCAGATATTTACTTGACACGGAAAGTCTTCGTTTTCTCATCTGTTTTTTGTTACCCCTCTAGTGATAAACTTTTTCCTTTGGCTCTGATGCCAGTTCCGTGTAGTCCCGGTCAGTAATGATCTTTGCCAGCCCCCGCACGATGCTCTCGGAAGGATTCTCAAACCGGTTTACAGAAAGACCGACTACCGATGTGATATAATCGGAAAGCCTGCGCAGGCCGGCCGTGCCTCCCGTAAGGTACAGCCCGTCCTTCAGCATATCCGACGCCAGTTCCGGGGGCGTGCGCTCCAGCAGCACCCGCAGGTCATCCATAACCGGCTCCAGCGCCTCGGTGATCGCCCTGCATACCTCATTCTGAG